>DAHUXU010000424.1 GCA_027307005.1 Gemmatimonadota bacterium | reverse complement strand
TACGGATCCTTGAGCTCCAACGCTTCGGCAAGCGACTGCACGCTCGCCAGAAACAATTCCTCGAGGCGCTGCGCCTGGGCTTTCACGCGCTCCTCGAGGCGCTCCTGATAGTCGCGGTTCTCGATCAGCAGCCGCCGCTTCTCGAGCGCCTGCGTCACGCGCGCACGGACTTCCTCGAAGCTGAACGGCTTTGTGATGTAGTCCATCGCGCCCGCGGACAAACACGACACGGCGACTTCAACTTCCGCGACGGCCGTCACCATCACCACAGCGACTTCCGGGTGAAGCTCGCGGATCCGCCGCAGCAGCGATGCGCCATCCATCCCGGGCATGCGCATGTCGGACAACACCAGCTCGAGCGGCTCTCGATCCAGCAACGCCAAGGCGTCCTGCGCCGAGCCTGCCTCGAAGCAGTGGTAGCCGGCGCCCTGCATCAGGCGCACGAGTGCTTGGCGGAGCCGCGGCTCATCATCGACGACGAGACAGCGCGTTCCTTCGACGCTCGTAGCGTGCGTCACTGGTTTCGGCAAGTTATCTTGCGCGAACTGATCAACGGATCTTGGCATGACGCGTATCTTCGACGACGATCTACAGTCCGGGTTGGGCACGCGGGCCATCCATGCTGGGCAGCGACCGGAACCGCTGGCCGGCGCGATCATGACGCCGGTCTACCTCACGTCGACGTACGTGCAGGAGGGGCTCGGCAAGAACAAAGGATTCGAGTACGCTCGCAGCAGGAACCCGACGCGAGACGCACTCGAGCGGAATGTGGCCGCGCTGGAAGATGGGCGACATGGCTTCGCCTTCGCTAGCGGTACCGCGTGCATCGACTCGATCATGAAATTGTTCCAATCCGGCGATCACGTGATCTGCGGACAGAATGTCTACGGCGGCACGTTCCGACTGTTCGACAAGCTGCTGCAGAAGATGGGTCTGCAGTTTTCCTACGTCGACACCCGGGATGCCCAACGGATCGCCGACGCGTGCACGCCGCGCACCGTCGCCGTGTTGGTCGAGACGCCGACTAACCCGCTCATGTGGATCACCGACCTCTCGGCCGCCGCGGAGGCGGCCCATCAGGCCGGTGCGCTGCTCATCGTGGACAACACGTTCGCCACGCCGGTGTTCCAGCGCCCATTTTCGCATGGCGCTGACATCGTATTTCATTCGACCACGAAGTATCTCAACGGCCATAGCGACATGATCGGCGGCATGGCTGTGTTGCAGGACGATGAGCTGGCCGACCGCTTGGCATTCATTCAAAATGCCGCTGGAGCCGTTCCTGGACCGTTCGACTGCTGGCTTGCCATGCGCGGCACCAAGACGCTCCATTTGCGCATGCCGCGGCACGACGAGAACGGGCGCCGCGTGGCCAACTGGCTGGCCGAGCGCGTCGGTGCGGAACGAGTCATTTACCCCGGCCTGCCGTCGCATCCCCAGCACGAGCTCGCCTGCCGCCAGATGCGCGGCTTCGGTGGCATGATCACGGTGGACCTCGGCACCCGCGAGCGCGCTGCACGGGTGCTCGGTCGCACGAGAATCTTTTCTCTGGCGGAATCGTTGGGTGGAGTAGAGAGCCTCATCAGTCATCCGGCGTCGATGACCCACGCATCCGTGCCCCCCGAGCGCCGCGCCGAGCTCGGTATCGGCGAAGGGATGGTGCGGCTGTCGTGCGGAGTCGAGGACATTGGTGACCTGATCGCGGACCTCGATCACGCCTTTGCCACGTAGCCGCGACTTTCCGAGCGAGCGACCACGCATGCCTAACCAACTGATTCAGATCGCGCCCGCCTCGTGGGAGCACCCGGCGGACCGCGCCGCGCTCAACACGCTGCGCGCCTTACCCGGCTTCGACGAAGTGCTGCGCAAGGTGATGGGACTCATTGGCGAGCGCGGCGTCAGGAGTCTGTTCACCGCCAACGCGGTGCGCGTCGGGCCTCGCCAGCGGCCGAAGTTGGACGCGCTGTACCAAGAGGTGCTGCACACCATGGATTGGGCGGAACGCCCCGATCTGTTCGTATCGCAGAGCCCGGTGGCCAACGCGATGGCGGTGGGCTTCGACAAGCCGTTCATCGTCGTCAACTCGGCCGCCATCGACATTCTGGACTGGGACGAGCGTCGCGTGCTGCTGGGCCACGAGTTAGGCCACGTCATGAGCGGCCACGCGACCTACACCACGCTCGCGCTGCTCATTCTGCGCATCGGATTCAGCAACATTCCGGGACTCGGCTTGATCGCGCTGCCGATCCAGCTCGCGCTCATGGAGTGGTCGCGCAAGGCGGAGTTGTCGTCGGACCGCGCCGGCTTGCTCGCCACGCAGGACCCGCTCGCCTCGATGCGCATGTTCCTCAAGTTTGCCGGCGGCATCACCACCGACGACGAAGCGAACCTGGATGAGTTCCTAACGCAAGCGCAGGAATACGAAGAGCGCGGCGGCGCGCTCGACGCGATCTTCCGTGTGCTCAACGTCGCCATGCGCACGCACCCGTTCAACACCGTGCGCGCGGCCGAGCTGCAGCGCTGGATCGCGACCGGCGCGTACGATCGCATCGTGAATGGCGACTATCCGCGCCGCGGCGACAACGACCGGCCCCTGTCCGACGACTACGCGGAAGCTGCCGGTTATTATCGAAACGAGGCGCAATCCGCGGTCGAAACGATGAAGGATGCGCTCCGCGGCGCCCGCGACGCGTTCAACAACGCCTACCGGAACGCTACATCCAAGTGAAGGTGTTGCTCGTCGGCGGCGGCGCTCGAGAACACGCCCTCGCCTGGAAGCTTACGGCCGACGATCCATCAGTCGAGCTCATCTCCGCTCCCGGGAATCCGGGAATCGCCGAGCACGGCCGCTGCGTACCGACACGGGCTACTGACGTCGCCGGCCTCGTGCAGCTCGCGCGCCGCGAGCGGCCGCACCTCGCGATCATCGGCCCCGAGGCGCCGCTCGCCGCCGGCTTGGCTGACGCGCTGCGCGAACACGGGGTCCTGACGTTCGGACCCGGCGCGGCCGCCGCGCGCATCGAGTCCTCGAAGGCGTTCGCCAAGCAACTGATGCTCGATGCCGGCGTTCCGACCGCGCAGGCCGGCCGGTACGTCAGGCCGGAGGACGCGAAGCGCGCCGCCCGCTCGTTCGGCGCGCCGGTCGTGATCAAGGCGTCCGGCCTGGCCGCCGGCAAGGGCGTGGTGATCGCCCGTACGTTAGGCGAAGCGGAACAGGCGATCGACGCGATGCTGGTCGGCCACTCGTTCGGCGAGGCGGGCAACGAGATCCTCGTCGAAGAGTTCATGGACGGCGAGGAGATGTCGCTGTTCGCGCTCACCGACGGACGGCACGTCGTGCCGATGCTGCCCGCCCAGGATCACAAGCGCCTGCTCACCGGGGATACCGGGCCCAACACAGGGGGCATGGGCGCCTATGCGCCGCTTTCCATCGCGACGCCGGCCCTGGTCGACGACGTGGTCGAACGCGTGATGCGTCCGACCCTGCGCGCGCTGCGCGACGCGGGCACCCCGTTCAGCGGCCTCCTGTACGCCGGCCTCATGGTCGCGAGCGACGGCTCGTCGCCGCGCGTCGTCGAGTTCAACTGCCGGTTCGGCGACCCGGAGACGGAAGCGCTGCTGCCGCTGCTCGCGGAGC
Source organism: Gemmatimonadota bacterium (assembly GCA_027307005.1). Lineage (GTDB taxonomy): Bacteria > Gemmatimonadota > Gemmatimonadetes > Gemmatimonadales > Gemmatimonadaceae > JADGGM01. The sequence continues at coordinate 4,154 of DAHUXU010000424.1, read as the reverse complement.
CGCTCCTGCCGCGGCTGTTAGGCGTCGCCCAGAGCGAGATGGATGAGACGCCGCTCCGCTGGAGCGGACGCCACGCCGTGACCACCGTGGTCGCGGCGTCGGGCTATCCCGAAACGCCTCGGTTGGGCGACTCGATTGCGCTGCCCGCCGTCCGCGCCGATGTACACGTGTTCCATGCCGGAACCCGACGCGCGGACGACGGGCGCCTCGTCACCGCCGGCGGTCGCGTGTTCGCGGTGACCGCCGTCGCCGACACGCTCGCCGATGCCCAACGCTCGAGCATTCGTTCCGCCGGCGGGATCGAGTTCGCGGGCAGCCAGTACCGCGCCGACATCGCGTGGCGGGAGATCGAGCGCCATGCCGGAGCTGCCTGAAACCGAGACCATCGCGCGCGACCTGCAGCGCGCGCTCGCAGGAGCCCGCATCACCGGCGTGACCGTCACGCACGCCGACGTCCTCCGCGAAACCACGCCGTCCAAGCTGCGCCGCGCGCTCACCGGCGCCACGATCGAGCGATGTTGGCGGCGCGCCAAGCTCGTCGTGCTCGATCTCTCGACCGGCAATCGACTGGTCGTGCAGCCTCGTTTCACCGGCGCGTTGTTGATCGACGCCGGCTCGCTGCCCGAGCGCGAGCGCGCCTACTCGACCCTCCTGCTCAACCTCGCCGACGGACGCGCCCTCCATTATCGCGATATCCGCCGGCTCGGCACCGTGACGCTCATGTCGCCCGAGCGTTGGGCGCGCCACGCGGCAAGACTCGGCGTCGAACCGCTTGACGCTGCATTCACCGTCACGCATCTATCGGGCGCTCTTCGGGGCTCCTCACAGGCGGTGAAAAAGTTGGTGATGGACCAGCGCCGGATAGCCGGCCTCGGCAACATCTACGCGAATGAAGCGCTGTGGCGCGCGGGGATCGATCCGTCGCGTGCGGGCCGAGCCATTCGCGCGAACGAGGTCGCGCGCCTGCACGCGAGCATCGTGGGCGTGCTGCGCGAAGCCATCGAGGCGCGCGGGACGAGCTTTCGCGACTATCGCGATGCATCGGGCGAGCGCGGGTCGTTCGCCGCACGCCTCGATGTCTACGGCCGCGGCGGCGAGGCGTGTCATCGCTGCGGCGGCCGGCTCGTCGCCACCGACGTCATCGATGGCCGCGCGACCGTGTTGTGTCCCCGCTGTCAGCGATGAAGCGGCGCTCGCTCCTTCCGCCCTGCACCGACGACGACCAACTCGCGCGCATGCGCGCCGCCGTGACCGCGGATGCGCGCGACCGGCCCGGCGTCTACCGCATGCACGGGAGCGGCGGCGAAGTGGTGTACGTCGGGAAATCGAAGCGGCTGCGCACGCGGCTGCTCAGTTATTTCCGCGGTCGATACCCCGAGGACAAAGGCGCGCGCATCATTCGCGAGGCGGTGCGCATCGACTGGGACTACACGCCGAGCGAGTTCGCCGCGCTGTTGCTCGAGATGCGGCTCATCAAACGGCTGCGTCCGCGGCTCAACGTGGCGATGAAGCGCGACGACCGGCACTTCGCGTTCATCAAGATCTCGCGCGGGCCCGCGGCAAAGCTCACCGTAGTCCGAGCCCCAACGAAAGACACCGCTGCGTACTATGGACCGTTCCAGGGCGCGCAGCGGGTGAGCGAATCGCTGCGCGAGCTCAACGACGCGCTCGGCCTGCGCGACTGCACGTTCGAGCGCAAAATGCACTTTTCCGACCAGAGCGAGCTCTTTCAGATCGCGCGGACCCCGGGCTGCATCCGATTCGAGATCCACAAATGTCTGGGACCGTGCGTCGGCGGCTGCTCGGAGGCGCAGTACGACCACCGGCTCTCGTTAGCACGCGCGTTTCTCGACTGCACCGATGACACGCCCCTCCAGACGCTGCGCCGCGAGATGGAGGCGAGCAGCGCGCGGCTCGAGTTCGAGCGCGCGGCCGCACTGCGAGACAAAGTGAACCGCCTCGAAGAGTTGCGCGTGCAATTCCTGCGGCTGCGGTTCGGTGTCGAGTCGCTGACGTTCGTGTACACCGTGCCCGGCCACGGCGGCGAGGACCGCGTCTACCTCATTCGGCGCGGCCGCGTGCGAGACGAGCGGCCCGCACCGTGCACGCCCGCCGATGCAGCGGCGCTCGAGCGGGCCATCGCGGACGTCTACGGCCCGATCGAGCGACAGACCACGCGCGTGCCGACGCACGAGATCGACGAGATGCTGCTGCTCACCTCATGGTTCGGCCGCTTTCCCGAAGAGATGGAGCGCGTTAGGCATGTGCCTCACCGCAGCGTCTTGTCCAGGTACGACACGGTCGCGCTGTCGGCGGCGAGCCAGGAGGCGTAGCGCAAGAAGCCGTGGATCTCGTCGGGCAGCACGAGCTCCTCGTATTTCACGCCTTGCGCATCGAGACGCCGCGCGAGATCGACGGTCTGGTGGAAGTGCACGTTGCGGTCGTCGTCCCCCTGAATGAGAAGCACCGGCGACGTCCACGTCGACACGTACGCGACCGGCGACGACTGCCACGCGACCTTCTCCGCCGAATCCAGGTCGGCCTTCTCGTACTGCAGTGCACGGCGCGCGTAAAACTCCTGCACGTCGGACATCCAGTCGTGGACGCCGTGCATGTCCACGCCGGCCGCGAAGAGATCGGAGTTTTTGGCCAGCGCCATCGCCGTGAGGAATCCGCCGTACGAGCCGCCCCAGATGCCGATGTGGGCACCGTTCACCTCCGGCAGGGAGCGCAGGTATTCCGCGCCCGCCTTCACGTCCAGATACTCCGAGGCGCCGAAGCGGCCGGCATGATCCGGATGATGAAACTCGTGCCCGTACCCGATGCCTAACCGATAGTTGACGGCGAGCACCACGAACCCGCGCGACGCGAGGTACTGGTTGACCGCGTACGAGTTCGAGTAGTAGTCCATGGGGTGCCAGCCGAGCAGCATCTGGCGCGGCGGACCGCCGTGGACGAACACCACGGCCGGCGCATGCGACAGGCCGGGCTTGGCGAAGAGGTCCGCGTGCACCTCCGTGCCGTCGGATGCCTTGTACGTGACGGCCCGGGGCACGATGAGCTGCGACGCCGGAAAGTCTGATGGAATCCGGTCCGCCCCGATGAGCCGCGCCGCGCCGCCGCCTAACGGAACGACCGCGGGCACGGGCGGCCGCCGCGCGTCGGCGGACAGGTACACCACCGATGCGCCGTCGCCAGTGACCACCGGCGTCCATTCGACTCCCGTGCCCGGCGTCAGGTTCACCGGCGCCGCTCTGTCCACCGGCACCTTGAACACGTGACGGCGCTCGATGTCCTCCGGACCCGTGCCCATGTTCGACGCGTACACGAGCGTCTTGCCGTCGCGCGACATCGTGATGTACTCGGCCATGCCGCGCCCGGAGGTGAGGAGGAGCGGCGTTCCACCCGCGGCTTCGATGGAATAGAGATGCGGCCAGCCATCGACATCGGAGAGGAACACGATGCGGTTGCCCGCCGCCCAGTGAAGATTCGCTTCGCCATCGGTGGTCGGCATGGAACCGCGCAGCCTGTTCGGGCTCTGCCACACTTGATGTGCGGCCAGCGTCGACAGGTTTGCGGCCCAGATCGCAAACGGCCGCGGATGCGGCTCGAGCATTGTCTCCGGCGCGCCACCGTTTCCCGGCCGGCGCACGAACGCGATCTGCGTGCCGTCCAGCGACCACTGCGGATTCTCGTCGATCGATGTCGACGGCGACACGTAGCGCAGCGGCGTCGAGTCGTTGGTGTAGAGCGCGATGAACGAGTGGTCGCCGCGCGACGACACGAATGCGAGCGTGTTCCCATCGGGCGACCATTCCGGGTCCTCGCTCTCGCCGGTCGCGAACAGCAGTCGCTTGCCCGGCTGCGATCCGTCGGTCGGAACTACCCAGATCTGATGATCCCGGACGTACGCAACACGGTCGCCGCGCGGCGAGATCGCGGGAAGGTCGCCTTCTGCGAGTTTCTTCGGCTGACCGCCGCTCGCGGGCACGGTCCAGATCTCCACCATGGGCTGAACAGGACTCGATGCCGGATCCGGCGCGAGATTGCCCGGCGCCGACCAATTGGCGTCGTGATCGCCGCCGCGCACGTAGACGACGTGCGCACCGTCGTTGGAAATGACGAGGTCGCTGAGCTCTTGGCCGTCGTCGCTA
>DAHUXU010000004.1 GCA_027307005.1 Gemmatimonadota bacterium | reverse complement strand
ACGCCTCGGGGCCGCCGGCAGTGCAGTACTGTGGATCGTCCCTCAGACACGTGGCCGGCGTGTGCGTGTGCAGCTCCGGCGTCCCGGCGTGGCACTCGAACGAGACGTGGTTAGGCGAGGCCGTCGTCACGTTCGCGGGTCGTACCTCGAGCACGTGGAAGATGCTGTCGACCTTGGTGGGCGAGATCACGCGGGCCACGATCCGCGCGCGCCGTACGCAATACCCGCGCTCGGGCTGCGCCGAGTCGTTTCGCCATGCGGCGCGCAAGACGGCACGCGCGCTGTCTTCCATCACACCGAACCGCACGACCTGCGCGCGTGCGCTCGCGGTGACGAGGCACGCCGCGCCGAGTGCCCAACGGAAAGCGCGCGCATCGATGAGCAGCCGCGATGGTCTCATCGCGTTCGCTCCGGCGCCGCGGGCGCGAGTGCGTGCTCGAGAAACGCCGCGACGCGACGGTAGGCGAGCGCCCGATTGGACGCCGCGCGAAGGCCCTGCCCTCGGTCGGGAAAGCGCAGATACTCGACCGTTCCGCCGTTCGCGCGGACGGCGCGAACGAACTGGTCGGCCGCGGCCACAGGGTCGTGTGGATCCTGCGTGTCGTGGATCACCATGAGCGGGGCTCGAATGCTGTCGACGTGTGACATCGGTGAGATCTCGAGCAGAAATTGGCGGTTCGTACTGTCATCCACGGTTCCGAATTCGGCGCGATCGGTGGCCGCGAGCATCGGTGGCGCGGCAGCCAGCGCGGCAATCCAGTTAGACACGCCCGAGATTGCGACGCCTGCCTTGAACCGGCCGGGGAGCAAGGCGAGCGCGGCAAACGCCATGAATCCGCCATACGACTTGCCGTACACCGCGGCGCGCGACGTGTCCGCCAGTCGAGAATGCGCGAGCCAGTCCATCGCTGCGCCCATGTCGCGCACCGCATCCACGCGGTGACGGCCGTCGTCCAGTTGCGCGTATCGTCGGCCGTAGCCGGTCGAGCCGCGGTAGTCGAGGTCGAGGACGGCAATGCCGCGGGTGAGGAGATATTGGAACAGCGGGTGGAATGTCGCCGTCGCGTGGCTGGACGGCCCATCATGCAATGCGAGCAGCACCGGCGGCTTGTGTTTGCCCACGTCGGACGGCAGGTAGAGCAGTCCGTGAATGGTGTCGCCGTCCCAACTGGCAAACGACACCGGGCGCGGTGCGACGAAGTCATCCGGATCGAGCCCCGCGGTCGTGGACCGCGTCGCTCGCGTTAGGCGGTGCGTGTCGACGTCGTACAGGTACAGGTCGCCCGGCACCTCGACGCCGACGGCGCGAATCACCAGGACGTCGGCGTGCGGCGCCCAGCCGATGTGGTACGTGCCGTCGGGAAGCGGAGGCTGCTGCTCGATACCTGCGCCGCGGAGATCGAGCAGGTGCAGCGCGCTCATGCCGGCGACGTCCTCCGTCCAGGCAAGCCATCGCCCGTCGCCGGACAACGACACCGCGTCGACCGGATGCCGACTAACGCCGATCCACGTGAGCGCGCGCGCAGTGGTGTCGTAATACGCGAGGCCGGCGATGTCGCGGCCATCGTCGGTGGACAGGTAGAAGCCGCGGCCGTCCTCCGACCACGCGGCGCTCCGGAACGAGGCGGCGCTGTCGGGTGCGAACAGCGTATCGACGGCGCCGGTGGCCAGGTCGAGCAGGAAGAGATCGTTCGTCGTTTCGCCTCGCGCGCGAGACAACAGAAGGGCGTTGCCATCGGGCCGCCAGGCCTCGACGGTCACGGCGCCCGACGCTTCGTACACCCGGCGCGGCGGCTCGGATTTTCCGTTAGGCGGGATGTCCTGGATGTAGACGTCGAAGTCCGCGCCGTCGCGCGCCGTCGACGTGAACGCGATGCGCCGTCCGTCGGGCGACCATCCGCCGAAGACGCGAGACGAGGAATCGGGCGGCACCAGCTCGCGCTCCTCGAGCCCGTCCGGAGAAATCAGATAATAGCCGTCGTGTTCATCGGCGCCGCGGTCGGATGCGTAGAAGATCCAGCCGCCGGCCGGCGACCAGGCTTGCGATGTGACGCCGGTTTCCGCGAACGTCAGTTGACGCGGCGCGGGCACTCCCGGGAAGCCGCTCGCGACGCTAACGGCCCAAATCTGTGGAAGGCCCGTGGTGCTCGTGATGAAGGACACCTGTTCGCCGTCGGACGATGGCGATGGGTCCGTTGCCGAGCGCACATCGAGAAAGCGCGCGATGTCCGGTTTATCCGAGCCTGCGAGACCGATGTCACCGGCGACCGGGTGCGGGATATCCGCAGTATCGGTTGTGTCGGCGGCCTGCGTCGCGAGCGGCGGCGCGATGGCGAGCAGCAGGAATGCCGTCGCGCGCCGGGCGACCGTCGACCACGACGCGCGCATCTCGCTCGCCCGGGCGTCAGCGCGTCGCGGCCGTCGAGCGCCGACGCGTGTTCGAAGCACGGATGGGCTGTTGCATCGCGTCCTCGAAGAAGAGCGCGGGCGCATCCGTGACGCCCATTTCGCGCACGATGCGTCCCAGGTGTCGCGCGAGCACCCGGCACTCCGAGCCCGAGAGATTGCGCAGCGCACCGATGAGGCGGATCTGCGCCACCTCTGGCGACGAGCGAAGCAGTGACCGTCCAGACGGCGTGAGTGCGAGCACGACGCGGCGGCCATCTTCGGCGGAGCGCGTGCGCGAGACGAGACGGCGCCGCACGAGCCGGTCGACGACGACCGACACCGAGCTCTGGTGCGTGAACGTTCGGGCGGCGAGCTCGTTGAGCGAGTGGGCTGGGGCTTCGGCGAGCGCGTGCAGCACGAACAGTTGGGCACCGCTCACGCCGAGGCGTCGTTCGGCGGCGCGAGCGGAGACGCGGAGCGATTGCACGATCCGGCGAATGGCATCGAGGGCGGCGGTGAGGTCAGCCGAGTCCTTGCGCGTGCGAGCCGGAGCGGGCCGGCGAATCGTATTGGTGGCCATTCGCGACTAATTCGGAGTTTGCCTCGGGCGTACCGCCGATGCCGACACAATATACGCCTCCCAACGAAGTCGGCTACGCGAGCGGCGGGTCCGGCGCATCTTCGCCGTGGGGATGGACTGGCTATCGAGGGTGGCGGACCGTTATCTTCACAGCCGGCTCGCCGTTGCGAGCCGAGTCGCATGGCTCGGGTCAATCTCGTCGAGGACAAGAATGATCAACCGTCGCCGTCACGGTGTGGCGCTCGTGATCTGCTGGATTCTTTCAGCGGCGCTGTTCGTGTTTTTGTTCATCACGTACGACAACACGAAGCTGTCGTACTCGATGTATTTCCCGGGCATGCCGCTCTACGGCGCGATGACGTGGTGGTTTTTCTTCACCATCCCATTGATTGGCTGGACGTGGGGGTTCTTCAACGACCTGAAGGACTCGATCGAGCCGGAGCCAAGAAGGGGACCGACGCCGTTGCGTCCGAAGGACGAACATCGATAAGCGTGGTCGATGAGATCGAGCCCGGCGAAGGCCGGGCTCTTTTTTTTTGGGTTCTTCAGGAATTTCCGGGAAACATGGGGTAAGGTGCAACGAAGGTTACGACCCGTGGATCGTGAGGCTGGACCCGGCCGAGGAGAGTGATACGCTCATGAAGACGCGGACACCGCGCGGACACGACGGACACGACAGGACAAAACAAAGTCTTTCCTTGTTATCCGGGCTGTGCCCGTTGTGTCCTGCTTTGTCCGCGTCTTTATGAGCGTAGCACTCTGCCAGTCCGGCCTGCCTCACAATCGTTGGTCTGCTTTCGTTGGCCTTTCCACGCTGCGTTTCCCGGAAATTCCGGAAGAACCTTTTTTTTGTGTGTGGCGTCGTTGGGCGGCCGGCGCGAGCAGGTCGGAAAGCCGGCAATAGTGTGTGTAAGTGGTTACTTGCTTTGCTCGTGAGGGCTGGATAGGCTTGGGCCCTTATGGACATACGCGAACGGTTGCTGGAGGCCGCGGCCCAGGTATACGCCGAGGCTGGATATCGAGGCGCGACGACGCGGCGTATCGCGCAGCAGGCGGGCGTGAGTGAAATCACGCTGTTCCGCCAGTTCGGGTCCAAAGAAGCGCTGATGCTCGAGGCGCTGACAGCGGCGAGCCGCACGGCGGTGTTGGCGCTGCCGGACGTTCCGACGGATCCCGTGCGGGAGCTCGCGGAGTGGAGTCGCGGGCGATTCGAGACGCTGTTTCGGATTCGGTCGCTCCTGCGGAAGGTGATGTCCGAGGTGGAGGAGCATCCCGAGATCACTAATTGCGCCAAGAGCTATCCGCGTCATCCGGTGAATTTCCTCGAGCAATACGTGCGGAGGTTGCAGGAGCGCGGTTGGGCAGCCGGCGACATCGATCCGAGGGTTGCGGCGGCGATGCTGGTCGGCGCGATTTTCACGGAGGCAATGGTGCGGGACATGATACCGGAGGTTTACTCGTACGGGATCGAGGAGGCGCTCGACGGGTACGTGCGATTGTTCCTGCGTGCGATCGGCTGCGATGCGGGGGCGCCGGCGGGGGCGGGCGCGGCGGCGGCCGCGGTGCGGGAGACATGAGCGCGCATCGGTGGCACGCGGTGGCGTGCGGTGCGGCGCTGGCGGCCGCCGCGGCGGTGCCGTTAGGCGCGCAGTCGGCGGACTCGACGCGGCGCATGTCGCTCGATGACGCGCTCACGCTGGCCGAATCGCGGAGCGAAGACGTTGCGATCGCGCAGGCGGGGGTGGAGCGCGCGCGCGGCCAGGAGACGAAGGCGCACAGCGGATACTGGCCGCAGATCTCGGGCTCGCTCTCGTACACGCGGACGCTCAAGTCGATCTTCCAGAACTTTGCGATCGATACGGCGGGGGCTCCGCCGTCGTGCGACACGTTTCATCCGAATCCATCGGCGCCGTTGGACCAGCGGGTTGCGTTGCTCGAGCAGGCGTTCGGGTGCGCGCCGTCGTCGGGCAATCTGTTCAGCGAATTCTAGAGCGTTGGGTTCGGCTCGGCGAACCAGTACACGCTCGGGCTGTCGGTGACGCAGAATCTGTTCTCGGGCGGGCGCGTCGGCGCGCAGGTCAGGCAGGCGGGTGCGCAGCGGGAGACGGCCGAGATCGGCCTAACGGCAGCGCGGGCGCAGCTGATCCTGCAGGTGACGCAGGCCTACTACGACGCGGCGTTGAGCGACCGGTTGCTCGAGATTGCCGTGGCGACGCTCGCGCAGGCGGACACGACGCTCTCGCAGACGCGTCTGGCGAAGAACGTGGGCAATCAGCCGGAGTTCGATCTGCTGCGTGCGCAGGTGACGCGCGACAACCAGGTGCCGGTGGTGATTCAGCGCCGCTCGAGCCGGGACCTGGCGTATCTGCGGCTCAAGCAAGCGCTCAACCTGCCGCTCGACCAAGCGGTCCTGCTGACGACCGCGTTAGGCGACACGGGATCGGCGGTGTCGGCGCGGTTGGCGTCGCTGCTCGCCGCCACGCCGGACACGACGTCGGCGCGTCGCGCGCCGGTGCGTGAAGCGGACGAAGCGGTGGTCGCGGATCGGGCGGCGCTCAGGGTGGCGAAGGCGCAGCGCATTCCGTCGCTCACGGTATCGTCGCAGTTCGGGCGCGAGGCGTTTCCGAATTCCGGGTTTCCGGATTGGAGCCAGTTCCGGTCCAACTGGACGGTGACGGGCGGGATCCAGGTTCCGCTGTTCACGGGCGGCTCGATTCACGGCGATGAAATGAT
>DAHUXU010000403.1 GCA_027307005.1 Gemmatimonadota bacterium | reverse complement strand
CGGGCGGCGATGACCTGTTCGCGCGCCGCGCCGGTCTTGTCACCGTCGTTTAGCGCGGCCAGCGAGTGACGCATCATCCGCGTCGCGGAATCTTCGATACTCCACGCGACTGCGCGGCAATGGCCGAATGTCCGCACTGCGAGATCGACATTCACGATGACGACTCCAGCACCGCATGGGCCGTCGCGAGCGCGGCGTCGTCGATCTCGACGGGCTTCGGTTCGGGAAGCGTGCGCTTGTCGCGGTGCGGGCCAGACACCTCCACGCGGATCTCGCCGACATTGGCGAGCCCAACCTCCCACTCGCGTCCACAGTGATCGACCGTCTCGATCGTTGCGCCGAGCACGGCCGAGAGCGAGGCAAGATCCCGGTCGGTGTTGACGCTCAGACGGACGAACTCGCCGTAGTACGTGGTCACCGAATGGCAACCCGGAACTGCCTTGGTCAGCGCGGCGAGCGCCTTGACGATTTCTTCGAGCTTGTTCATCGATGACTCCAGGCGAAGCAGTTGCCGCGACGCTCGACGCCGCGGGAAAGGACGCGCCGCGTGAGCGGCATGTCCGCGAGGTAGAAGTGCAGGAGCGTGAATTCGTGGATCGACATCACGCGGCCCCCTTGCACCGCTGCGCAAACGCCCGATGCTCCGCGCCGCCCGTCGCGACCGCCCGCGCGATCGTGCTCCCACACCCCTTCGCGCGGCAGTTCGCCAGCAGCAGCACGTAGTCGTCGCAGTCCTGCACGCCAACGGGCTCGTACGTGGCGAAGATCTCCGCGCAGTGCCGGGCCGCGTCGTGTGCCTCGGTGTGGGAGAAGCCGGTCCAGTCCTGAAGCGGCTCGTGCGCCGGCCACGGCTCGCCGCTGCACGTCTCGCCGCCCAGGTTCGCGAACGTGTGCCCGGGGCCAGCCGAGGAGGAGCAGCGGGGGCAGGGAAGCGAGGCGTCGAGCATGCGTTCGTTATATCCGAACGCTCTGACACGGTCAACCTATTTCGTTCGGAAATCGCGAACGATTCTGATCACGATGACTGACGCCTCCACCTTGCCAACTGTTCTGCGGTCTTACGCTCATGGCTCCGCACGACCGACCTCCACGCCTCGGCACGAAGCGCCCGATATTCGTCGCGGTCCGCTGCAGCGATCTCCATCATGAGCCGCAGGTATTCAGCGCGATCGGAACTGCCAGTCATCATCGGTATCGCCTATCTAGTCGGCTACGCCTACTGACTCTTATATAGCAGGCCGCACTGACCCTGCGCCGCCGACGATCCGGATTGACCGGAGATCCTTCAGTTCTCGCGCTTGTCGGATACTTTCTTCTGCAAACGTCGTTTTGCGCCGTCGGCGCGCTCGCGCACGCGTTTCGCTGCCTGACGAGCACTCTCCAGCAGCCGACCTCGTTCAAAGTCGTCCGAAGCATCCCACTGCTTCAGCATCTCAAGCTTGTCCGGGTTCAGCACAAGCTCCGGCGGCGGCCAGCCCAGCGCCTTGTGGATGTCGGGCATCACTGTTGTCTGTACCGAATCGTCGCGCAGTGCCTCCGATAGTGCAGCTTTCGAGATGCCTGCCCGTATCGCGAACTTGGCATCGGAGAGTTGCTTGCCGTTGTCGTCGCGGAGTGCGTCGATGGCCTCTCGAACGCGCGTCCGCCATTCGGGCGAAATCGGATATGCGGGACCTTCTCTAGGCATGTTCGGAAGATACGAGCGCTGGCATTCACCAGGGCCGAACGTGGACTTGACGGAACGTTCGGTTTATGCGAACACGTAGCTGTGACGTCTAAGTTTGCGGCACGGCTCGCACGCGAGATGGAGCGCAACGAATGGAGCTACGCGCAGCTCGCCGCGTTCCTCGGTGTCCCCAAGACGCAGGCGTTCGACTGGGTCAACGGCAACCACGAGCCCAACCTCGCCAGCCTGCGAAAAGTCGCCCAAATCCTCGACTGCAAGATCACCGATCTCATCGAGGCCGCGTGACCTCACCTCGTCTCGACGCACTCGGGCGCTCCGCTGCCCTCGCGCTGAACGAGCGCATCGCAGTCGTCCTTGGACGGAACGCAGCGATCGCCGCTACACCAGGCCGTCTCGACGAGCGTGCATTCGTCGAGATCGTCGACGGTAGCAAGCGCGGCGTCACGTGCGGTCTGACAGTCCTTCTTCTCGCGTGCGCAGAGACCCCCGCTCGACGAAACGGCGCAGAAGAAGCCACGCGGCGGCGCGGGCTCGGCCTTGGCAGGCTGCCCGACCACGGGTGCCGGCTGCTCGAGCTTGGCCCGCTGGAAGATGCACGACCCGAAGTCGTATCCGTCGGGGCGTTGCACGGCGCACGCGTCGGCGGTGTCTCCGCATGCGAACCAATCGCCTTGCCGATCTCGGCGGCGGTAGACGATGCAGAACGCGCCAGGCACCTCCTGGCAGTCCCCGTGGCAGCGGGCGCGATCGGCCGTGCAGCGAGCGTCGCTGCCGCACCAGTAGCTCCATGTCCTGGCGGGGTCATCGTTGGGATCGCGACCCAGCGCGACGGGCAACTCGGGGCGATCGGATGGCTTCTGTGCAGCCGTCCATCGCTCGCGGGCCGCGCCGCACTCGTGCGCCCAACCAAATCCGGTGGATGCCGAGGCGAGGAAGAGCCCACCCTCGATGAGGTTCCCGACGAGGACCTCGCCGCCGTCTCGGTTGGAACTGTCGGAGTCGTAGAGCACACCGCCGGCGATGTCGAGCGCGCCGAGGATGATGTCCATCACGGCCAGGCCGCCACCCGTCGAGCACACAGGCTCGGACTTGCCGCTGTACTCGGGTTGGAGGTGATCCTGGAAGGCCCAGGAGCAGGCGCACAGCATCGTCGTGATCAGAACAACTCGGAGCATGTCCGCACCGTAACTCGCGCAGGCCGCTGCAAAACGCAGCAGATGAGCGCGGACGCGCATCCATTGCCGGGATCGTGTCGTACGCGCTCATTTTTTTTGGCCTTTTTCGGCGGTGCTAATCGGTGCGAAATCGCGCCGCTTGCGTTCTCACCAGAGGTTGTGCCGTGCAGGTGAGCGCGGAGACGGCCATCGACCTGAAGGCCTCGCAGTCGTGGATCGCTCTTCACGACGCGATCGTCGATGCGGTCCGACTCGTCACGCCCAAGGAGCTGTGCTTCAAGCTCGGCATCACGGCGCCGTACCTGAGCGAGGCGCTCAGCGGCAAGACGTCGAAGGATGGCAAGACGCGCGGCTTCCGCCTCGAGTGGTTGCCGGTGCTGATCTCGATGGCCCCGATCGATGCTGTAGCCGCGATCCTGCGCGCGCTCGCCGAGCTTCGCGGCTTCGAGATCGAGCGCAAGAAGACGATGACGCCCGAGGAGAAGCTCACGCGCCAGCGCGAAGCCCTGCAGCGTCTCGCGCCCGGGGTCCTCGCTCTCCTCGACAAGGAAATCGGCGAGTGACGCCCTACTTCGACGATGGCACCGTCGCGATCTATCACGGAGACTGCGCTGTGATCGCGCCGCAGCTCGGCTCGTTCGATCTGCTCTGCACGGATCCGCCCTACGGCATCGGCGAGGCGCGCGGGCGCAACAAGTCGCGCACCAAGCTGGCGCGCGCCAAGGACTATGGCGATGCCGCGTGGGATGACGCGCCGCCCGCATCGTGGCTGCTCGACATGCTGCGCGCGCGGTCGCGCTATCAGGTCCTGTTCGGCGGCAACTACTTCACGCTGCCGCCGTCGAGCTCGTGGCTCGTTTGGGACAAGGAGAACGGCGAGAACGACTTCGCCGACTGCGAGCTTGCCTGGACGAACTACGGCATCGCGCTCCGTCGCAAGCGTCACCGCTGGCACGGCATGCTGCGTGAGGGCAACGAGGAGCGCTACCACCCCACGCAGAAGCCGCTCGC
>DAHUXU010000399.1 GCA_027307005.1 Gemmatimonadota bacterium | reverse complement strand
CTTCCGCGATGCCTAACCGCGCCGAGTCGAGGGAGCGCTCCGGCGTCATCACCGAGACTTTCGCCGACTGCAGCCGCACGATCCAGTCGCGGAACGGGACGTCGGGCATGAGGCCGCGGAACGCCGTGAGCTCGAGGTGCGTGTGCGCGTTGACGAGCCCCGGCAGCAGGACCGCGTCCTCGAGGTCGACGTCGTCGCCCGGCGGCGCCGACGCGCGCGGCCCGACGTACGCAATGCGCGCGCCGTCGACGACGACCGTGCCGTCGTGGATGGACGGCGCCGTGATCGGCACCACCCAGCGCGCGTGGTAGCGCTTCACCGGGTGGCGTTAGGCACGAGGCGGCGCATCCGAACCGGTGGTGCGGCCATCGCTAGACGCGCCACGGACGCGAGCCGTGCACCGCCGGGTCGTAGAGCGCATCGTCGGGCGCGCCGATCGACCGGGTGAGCGCGAGCGAAAACGAGATGTCGCCCACCTGGTCGGGCCGGTTGCCGTCGGAGCCGAGCGACAGGCGCACGCCGCGCTAGAACGCGCGCCGCACGAAGCGCACGGGCGGCCGGTATCGCGATGAGACCTCGAACGCGATCCCGGCGCGGTAGAGCGCCTCCTCGGCCCGCTCCTCGCGCGGTTCGGTCCACAGTTCTTCGATCGGATGGTCGCGCAGCGAGAGCGGCACGAGCGTGGGGTGCGCGAGGATGTCCACCGGCATCTCGCGCGCGAACTGCTCGAGCGATGCGAGGTGCGCGTCCATGTACGCATCGGGCTCCAGACCTTCGGGGAACCGGCGCGAGAACATGTTGAGCGGCCGGTCGAGGCCGGAAACGTACACCGCGTGCAACGAACCGATGTGGTGCGTGAAGCGCGCGGCGAGGTCGGGCGGAATCTCGCGCCACAGCGCGTCGTGCCAGCAGAACTCGCCCCCGCGCCCAACGGGATAGCCGTCGAGTGTGTCGAGGTACGAGCGCACTGCGTCGACGCTCGCGATCGCGCCCTTCACGTCGTGCGAAATGTGGTCGGCGACGCTCGGCCTCACGCCGCGGGCGCGGACGGCGGCCACGAGCGCCGCCACGTCGAGCGCGCCGTCTGACATCGTTGTGTGCGCGTGACAGTCGAGCGGCTGCCAGGTCACGGGTGCGACATCGGGGTGGGCTGTGCCGTGATCGGCGAGTGCACGTCGCACTCGCGCGTCGGCTCGGTGCCGGGGATGAAGTACTCGGTGGTGACGTCGCTGTCGGGGCAGAACGGATTGCGCAACAACCCGGTGGTCCAGTCGATGTCGCGCGAGATGATGTCTTCGGGCCGCGCCCAGTCGGCCGGCTCGGGACGCCGCGCGTACACCTCGTTCATGAAGCCTAACCATGCCGGCGCGGCCAGCCGGCCGCCCTGCGCGTCGGACATGATGCGTTGCGGGCGATCGAATCCCATCCACACGCCGGCCACGAGGTCGGGGGTGAAGCCGATGAACCAGACGTCGGAGTAATCGTTCGTCGTTCCCGTTTTGCCGCCCGCCGGGATGTGAAAGCCCGAGGCCCAGATGGAAGCCGCCGTGCCGCGGCGCACCACGTCCTTCATCATGTCGACCATGAGCCACGCTTCTTCGGGCGACAGGACGACGTAGCGCTGGGGATTGGCCTGGAAGATTACGTGGCCGTTGGCGTCTTCGACGCGCGTGATGCCGAACGGCGTGGCGCGCACGCCCAGCGTCGCGAACGTCGTGTACGCGCTGATCATCTCCAGCGGGTACACGTCGGCCGAGCCGATGTGGATGGACGGATACGGCGGAATCGGCGTGGTGAGGCCCAACTGTCTGGCCATCGCGATCACGTTCTGCTCGCCCAACTGCATGCCTAACCGAATCGTGGCCAGGTTGCGCGAGCGGTACAGCGCGCGCCGCATGGGCATGATGCCCTCGAACTTGAGGTCGTAGTTCTGCGGCGTCCAGTCCGTTCCGTTGGGCTCCGGCACGATGAGCGGCGAGTCGTCGAGCAGATAGCTGGGCGGCAGGCCGTTGTGGATCGCGGTCGCGTACACGACGGGCTTGAACGTGGACCCGGGCTGTCTGAGCGCCTGGGTGGCGCGGTCGAACTTGGAGTCGTCGAAGTCGCGCCCGCCGACCAGTGCGCGCACCGCGCCGGTGCGCGGGTCGACCGCGACGAAGGCGCCCTGGAGGTAGGGCGAGTTGGGCGCGTCGCTCTGATTGGCCGACGACCGCGCCGCATACTGCTCGAAGGTGATGTGCTTGAACGCGCCGTACTTGCCGGCTTCGATCGCGCGCAGCTGCTTCTCGAGATTGCGCTCGGCCGCCGACTGAAGATCGACGTCGAGTGTGGTGTACACCTTGAGTCCGTCGGTGTAGACTTTCTCGCCGAACTGATCCTCGAGCTGGCGCCGCACCCATTCGACGAAATACGGCGCGAGCTCCCCTGCCTCTTCCTTGCGTGCGAGGCGCATCGGGTAGGCGCGCGCCAGTTGGGCATCTTCCGCGCTCACGACGCCGGCGCGGCGCATGAGCTCGATGATCGTGTTGCGCCGCTGGATGGCGCGTTCGGGAAAGCGGCGCGGGTTGTATCGCTCCGGCGCCTTGGGCAGACCCGCGAGCGTCGCGGCTTCGGCAAGGTTGAGGTCGCGCACGGATTTGCCGAAGTACCGCTGCGACGCGGTCTCGACGCCGTAGGCGCCGTTGCCCAGATAAATCTGGTTGAGATACAGCTCGAGGATCTTGCTCTTCGGATACAGTCGCTCGATTTCGCGCGCCACTTTCGCTTCCTTGATCTTGCGCGTGAGCGTTTTCTCGCGGCTGATCTTCTCGGTAAAGATGTTCCGCGCGAGCTGCATCGTCAGCGTGGAGAAGCCTTGCGCATACGCGCCGGCGCCGATGTTGTGCACGGCCGCGCCGAACACGCGGATCCAGTCGATGCCGTGGTGCTCGTAGAAGCGTTTGTCTTCGGTGATGACGAACGCTTCCTGTACGGTTTTGGGAATCTCGGCTAACGGGACGAGCGTGCGGCGCTCGAGTCCCAGCTCGGCGATGAAGCGGCCGTCATCGGCGTACAGCTTGGACGTCTGGTGCGGCGTGAACGCGTCGAGCTGGCGCGGGTCGGGGCAGGCGCTGCCCCGGCACACGAGCGTCCACGACGCGTACGCAAAGCCGGCGAGGAATGTCGCCGCGAACGTGGCGACGAGCAGCAGCGGCCGCCGCAGACGCGCCGGTTTACGCCCAGCCGGCGTGCGGGCAGCCATCGGGACGGGAACGAGCGAGCGCGAAAACGCGACTCACGCCGGAAGCAGAATGAGACAATGCGAATGATGAGGGTGAGAACGGCAAGCTAACCGTCGACCGGCAAGCGGGCAACGCACCGTGCTGCGAAGCGGCCGTTCACGTCACGCGGCGGAACGCGCACGCGGGCCGGGGCGCGGTCGGCCGCGCGCTTCCCCTTGACATTCTACAAGAGAGCCGGTATGCGGCCCTTGTCGAATGTCTAGGGGAAAGCCGCCGTGCCGCACGCCAACGCCGACGTCCTGCAAGGAACGCTGGATCTGCTCATCCTCACAGCGCTGTCGGTCGAGCCCATGCACGGCTGGGGCGTCGCGCAGCGCATCCAACAGATCTCGCGCGACGTGCTGCAGGTGAACCAGGGCTCGCTCTATCCGGCCCTGCACCGCCTCGAGCAACGCGGCTGGATTGCCGCGTCGTGGGGCGCGAGCGACAACAACCGCCGCGCCAAGTTCTACCGCCTAACGGCCACCGGGCGCAAGCAGCTGCACGCGGAGGTCGCGACGTGGCGCCGCTTCTCCGCGGCGATCGAGCTCGTGCTCGCCGTCGACTGAGCGACTGGAGGCACCATGGACCGCTTTCGCGGACTGCTCGTTCGTTTCCGGTCGCTCTGGAAGCGCGCCGCAGCCGAGCACGATCTGGACGATGAGCTGCGGTTCCACGTGGCGATGGAAATCGAGGCCGGCTGCGCACGCGGGCTCGCCCCCGACGAGGCGCGGCGACGAGCACTGGTGACGTTCGGCGGCGTCGAGCGCTTCCGCGAGGAGACGCGCGACGCAGACCGGCCGCGCTGGCTCGACGAAGCGCGCGCCGATTTCGCACACGCGTGGCGGCTGGTGCTGTCCCGGCCGGCGTTCTCGGCCGCCGTGGTGCTTACGTTAGGACTCGGCGTTGGCGCGAACACAGCCATCTTCAGCATCGTGAACGCCGTGCTGCTCCGGCCATCGCCGTTCCCCCACCCTGATCGGCTGGTGATGATCTGGGAAACGGATCGCCAGAGCGGCACGCGGCACGAGCCCGCATCGTGGCCCGATGTCGTGGACTTCGGCCAGCGGAGTCGGACGCTGCAGGCCATCGGGGCAATGACTGGACGCGACGTCACGCTCACGCGAGGCGGCGCGAGCGAGCCCGAGCGCGTGACCGGCCTCGCGATCACGCCGAGCGTCCTGTCGGTGCTCGGCGTGCGGGTGATCGCCGGCCGGCCGTTCGCCGCCGACGAGGGTCGACCCGGCGGCCAGGATGTCGTCTTGTTAGGCGAGCAGTTCTGGCGTACCCGCTTTTCCGCCGATCCCGCGGTCGTCGGGCACACCATTCTGGTGGACGAACGGCCGGCCCTCGTTGCCGGGGTCCTGCCCGAGGCAGCGGACCTCGGCGTGCGTCAAATCCACGAGCGCGCGGACTACGCCGAGACCTTCAGCAGCGCCCATGTCGATGTCTGGCTGGCGCTCCAGCCGAGCGTCGACTCGTTTCCGCGCGAGAGGCACCCGTTCCTAACGGTAGGCCGGCTTGCGCCGGGCGCCACCCCGGCGGCGGCACAGCGCGAGCTGTCGACGATCGCGGCGGCGCTCGAGCGCGAATATCCGGTGAACGCGCATCGCGGCGTGAACATCGAGTCCTATGGCAGCGTCGTGTTCGGCGCCGTGCGTCCGGCGCTCGTGCTGCTCTTCGGCGCCGTGACCCTGCTCCTCCTGGTGACGTGTGCAAACGTCGCCAACTTGCTGCTTGCCCGCACGGCCGCGCGCACGCGAGAAGTTGCGGTGCGCATCGCGCTAGGCGCGGGCCGGGCGCGCATCGCCCGACAATTTCTCGTCGAGTCGTTGGTCTACGTCGTCCTCGGCGGCATGGCCGGCGTCGTCCTCGCGTTCGCCGCACTGCACGGCCTCGTAGCGCTCGCGCCGAGCGATGTGCCGCGGATCGACACCGCGTCGATCGACGGCCGTGTCGCAGCGTATACTGCGGGCACGGCGCTCTTGATCGGCATTCTCTTCGCTGCGCTGCCGGCGCTGCAGATGCGACGGCTCGATCTTCGCCACGCGCTCAAGTCGCACGGCGGCCGGTTGATATCGCTGGGCCGCTCCGCGCGCCGATTCCAGGCGTGCGTGATCGTCGCCGAGGTCGCCCTCACCGTGATGCTCGTGATCGGCGCCGGACTCCTCCTCCGCAGTTTGTGGCGCCTCTCCCGCGTCGATCCGGGCTTCGACACGACGCGTGTGCTCGAAGCCCAATACCAGTTGCCATCGACGCGATATCCGATCGACTTCAAGCGCTTTCCCGACATTCCGGCGATCAACGCATTTCATGCGCGGATGCTCTCGGCCGTTCGGGCGATTCCAGGCGTCGCGGCAGCCGCGCTGGCCGCAAATCCTCCGCTCGATCCGGGCTTCACCAACTCGTTCACGATCGTTGGGCGCGAGGCCGAGTCGGCGCACTTTCCCGAGATTCGGACGCGGTTTGTGTCGCCCGGGTACCTCGAGACGCTGGGCGTGCCGCTGCTCGGCGGCCGCGCCATCGACGAAAGCGACGATGCGCACGCGCCTAACGTGATCGTGATCAACCGGGCGGCCGCGCGCCGGTATTTCGCGGCGGCCGATCCGATCGGTCAATCGATCGCGTTCGGGGGCGCCGCCCG
>DAHUXU010000384.1 GCA_027307005.1 Gemmatimonadota bacterium | reverse complement strand
GACATGTCCGAGTACATGGAGAAGCACGCCGTCGCGCGCCTGATCGGCGCGCCGCCGGGCTACATCGGCTTCGAGGAAGGCGGGCAGCTCACGGAAGCCGTGCGCCGGCGTCCGTACTCGGTGGTGTTGTTCGATGAGATCGAGAAGGCGCACCCGGACGTGTTCAACGTTCTGCTGCAGATCCTCGACGACGGCCGCCTAACCGATTCGCAGGGTCGCACCGTGGACTTCCGCAACACCGTCATCATCATGACCTCGAACATCGGCAGCCAGTTCATCCTGGAGCGCGGCACCGCCGACTGGGCCGAGGTGGAGTCGCACGTGTTGGGCGCGCTGCGGCAGACCTTCAAACCCGAGTTTTTGAACCGCGTGGACGACGTGATCATCTTCAAGCCGCTGACCATGGAGCAGATCGAAGAGATCATCGAGATTCAACTGCACCATCTCGAGCGCCTGTTGGCGGAGCGGAAGTTGACGATCGAGCTGACGCCGGAGGCGAAGCGATTCCTGGCCGAGGAGGGGTTCGATCCGGCGTTCGGGGCGCGTCCGCTCAAGCGGGCGATCCAGCGGTACGTGCAGAATCCGTTGGCGATGTCGGTGCTGGAGGGGAAGTTCAACGAGGGCGATCGCGTGTTGGTGACGCGGGCGCCCGGCGAGGGCGGACAGCTGGTGTTCGAGCGTGTGGAGCCGGTGGCGGCGGAGGCCACTGCCGGCGCGGGCGGCGGCAACGGGCGTAAGGCTGGGCGAGGATCGTGAGCGCGGACGACGACGCCAAGTGGATGCGCGAGGCGTTGCATCTCGCGCGTGAAGCGGCGCTCGCCGGCGAAGTGCCGGTGGGCGCCGTCGTCGTGTGCGATGGGCGCCGGCCGAACGAAGTGGTGGCGCGGGTGGGCAATCGGATGGTACGCGACCGCGATGCGACGGCGCACGCCGAGCTTCTGGCGTTGCGGCAGGCGGCGCGTGCTTTAGGCGAGGCTTGGCTCGAGGGGTGTACGTTGTACGTGACGTTGGAGCCGTGTGCGATGTGCGCCGGGGCGATGGTGCTGTCGCGCGTTGGGCGCGTGGTGTTTGGCGCGTGGGACGACAAGGGCGGGATGGCCGGGTCGGTGGGCGATCTGCTCAGGCATCCGCGGCTCAACCATCGGCCGCAGGTGCAGGGCGGGGTGATGCGTGAGGAGTGCGGGGAGATCCTGTCGCGGTTTTTCGCGGAGCGTCGGGTGGTGACGCCGACGTGATCGTGCGCTTGCGTTAGAGCGATTTGGCGAAAATCAGTTTGTCGTCGTTGGCGCGGTAGAAGTTGGGGACGCGCGCCACGAGCGCGTAGCCTGCGCGCTCGTAGAAGTGGGTCGTCGAGCCGTACGATTCCTGCGACGAGGTTTCGATCAGCAGCAGGGTGCCGTGCCGGCGGCGCACGTCGCGTTCGGCGGTCTCGAGGAGCAGGCGGCCGTAGCCCTTGCCGTGCGAGGCGCGATCGACGGCGATCCAATACAAATCGAAGGTGGACTCGGTGAGCGGTGTGGGGCCGTAGCAGACGTAGCCCTGGACGTCGGTGTGTTCCGGGTCGGGGCTCGCATCGAGGATTAGGCAGTAGTAGTCGGACGCTTCGCCGGTCGCGAGCCATGCGTCGACGAGCTCGAGGGCGGTGGCGATCTCGGCGGGCGTGAAGTTGCCGACCGACTCGAGGATGCGGGTGATGCCTGGGCGGTCGCGGGCGCGGAGCGGCCGGATGCCTAACGGTTTGGTCATTCGGTGCGGATGGCGATGAGCGGGTCGACGGCGGCGGCGCGGCGGGCGGGGATCCAGGAGGCGAGGAGGGCGACGGCGGCGAGGAGGATCGCCACCACGGCGAGGACCGCCGGATCGCCGGGGGCGACGCCGTAGCGCATGTTGCGCAGCACGCGCGTCGCGACGACGGCCGCCGCAGCGCCCACGCCGCCACCGGCCAGCGTGAGGCCCAGTCCCTGTCGCGCGACTCTC
>DAHUXU010000330.1 GCA_027307005.1 Gemmatimonadota bacterium | reverse complement strand
GAGCGAGCCGCCGATGTTCAGTTGGGCATCCGCCGCGGGATCGGCCACGCTCTTGCGCACGTCGATCTGCGCCGCGAGGTGGCAGATGACATCGAAGCGGCCGTCGCGCACGAGGCGCGCCGCGTCGGGCGATGTGATGTCGAGCTGGTGGAAGGTCGCGTCGCGCGGAACCTGGTCGCGCTGGCCCGTCGAGAGATTGTCGAGAACGGTGACGTCGTCGCCGGCGGCCACGAAGGCCTGCGCGACGTGGGATCCGATGAACCCCGCGCCGCCCGTGATGAGGATCCGCCGCCCCATCAGCGGCTCTCTACGTTAGGCGCGTCATCCGACGGCGCCTCGCTGTCCGACGGCTCGAGCCCGAAGAGATATCGGAGCGCATCCACGATCGCCAATCCGTGTCCGTTCGCCGATGCCGCGCGCAGCCGCACGCTGGGCTCGTGCAAGAATTTGTTCATCAGGGCTCGGGAAAAAAGGTCGACGGCCGCGCGGTCATCCGCGGGAAGGTGCGCGAGCTTCTTGAGAGCGTGCGCGAGCTCGTCTTCGCGCACGCGGTCCATCCGTGAGCGAAATGTGCGGAGCACCGGGACGGCCGCCAACCCGGCCAGCCATTGCCAGTACAGCTCCACTTCTTCCGCGATCACCGACTCGGCGCTCGGGAGCTCCTGTCGACGGCGTTCGATGTTGTTGGCAACCACGGACCGGAGGTCATCGAGGTCGTACAGGAACACGTTGTCGAGCGTGCCGACATCGGCAGCGACGTCGCGCGGCAGCGCGATGTCGAGGATGCAGAGCGGCCGGTCGCCGCGCTGCCGCATCGCCGGCTCGACCTGCGCGCGCTCGACGATCGGGTGCGGCGCCGCCGTCGAGCACAGCAACACGTCGACATCGGCGAGTCTCGGCCAGCACTCCTCGTAGCGCAGCGCTTCGCCCCCGTGCCGTTCGACGAGGGACACGGCGCGCTCGTGCGTCCGGTTCGCCACGACCGCGGTGCGGACTCCCTCGCTCACCAGGCACTCGAGGGCGATGTCGGCCATGTCGCCGGCGCCGAGGACCATGGCGCGTCGTCCGCTGAGCGAGCCGAAGATTTTCTTGGCCAGCTGCACGGCGGCGGAGCTCACCGATGCAGCCCCGCGGCCAACGGCAGTCTCGGTGCGGATGCGCGATGCGACGAGGAGCGACGATTGGAACAGCCGATTGAGGATGGCGCGCGACGTACTGCGGCTCGCTTCCCAGGCATCGCGCACCTGGCCGTGGATCTGTGCTTCGCCGAGGATCATGGAGTCGAGGCCGGATGCCACGCGATACAGGTGCGCGGCGGCTTCGCGATCGCGCCGCACGTATCCATACGACGCCGCGTCCGCGCTTCCGCCTAACCGGCGCGACAGGTGCGCCCAGATGCCCGGCGCGGCGGGCGCGTCGCCTTCCACGACGTAGACTTCGGTGCGGTTGCACGTCGAGAGCAGGGCGAGCTCGCGGGCGCGCGTGATCTGCGCGAGCTCCTCGAGCACGCGCGGCGTTTCGTGCGACGAAATGGCCACTTTTTCGCGCACGTCGATCGGCGCGGTATGGTGGCTCAGGCCGGCCAGGATCAGCGCCATGCCGCCAGCTCTTGCGAGAACTGCCCGCTCTCGACGGCGTCGCAGAAGGTATCGCCGACCAGCGACGCCGACGCGCTGCGCCATTCGTCGCGGGAGCCGGCGTCCAGCAGCCGCCGCCGCAGTCGCGCGAGGGCCGACACGGCGATGGCGTATCGCGTGTCGAACCGGGACGCGATCGCGTCGCGGACGCGCGCGGCGACGCCCGGCACCCCGCCCGCCGTGACGGCAACCACGAGGTCGCCCGCCCGGTGCGTGGCCAGCGTGATGAACGTACCGGCGGCGGGATCGTCGGCGACGTTCACCAACACGCCTAACGCACGGGCCGAGTCCGCGACGCGCGCGTTGACGTCGGCGCGATCGGTCGCCGCGACGATGAGGGTGGTTCGGCCCGCGACGGCGTTGGGCGAGAGGTCGTCCGGCGCAAACGGGCGCGCTTCGATGAAGCACCGCTCGCTGCCTAACGCTCGCACGCCGGCGCCGGGCTCGGCGGCGATGATGCGCACGCGCGCTCCCGCGTCCAGCAGCGCCCGCGCCTTCCGTTCCGCCACGCTGCCGCCGCCGACGATCACGGCGTCCACGCGCGCGCCGTCGAGCGCGATCGGATACGCGCTCACAGGAAGCGTCCCTTGAGCGGGTCGATCACGCGGAACGCGATGTAGAGCACCACCACGCCGGCGAACAAGACGTTGGTGAGCATCGCCGAGAGGTGCGCTCGCCAGCCGCGAACCACACGGCCGATGGTCAGCGAGGTGACCGCGAGCCAGGCGCTGTACGCCCACACCATTTTGATCGCGTGCCCCGTACGGTACTCGAGCGCGTAGCTCGACGCGAGCCCGATTCCCACCGTGAGCGCGAGCCAGCCGGCGACCACCGCCACGTGATTCACGCGATCCAGCGTTTCGAGCGGCGGGAAGAACCGGAAGATCGCACCGAAGCGCCGCGACTTGAGCTCGCGCCGCTCGACCAGGTACATGACGCCTGCCGCCGCCGCCGTTGCGAACGCTGCGATGCCGAGGAAGCTGAGGGCGATGTGCGACGTGAGCCACACGCCGCGCATGCCGTTGGCCTCGGGCCCCGGAACCATGCCGGCGAGGGACGCGAACCCCGTGAGCAGCGCGGCGAGCGGCGCCGCGAAGAGTGTGAGGCTGACTTCGCGCGCGAGTACTTCGACCACGAGCAGCGTGATGGCAACGAGCAACGCGGCGAACGACAGAGCCGGACCGAGGCCGGTGAGCGGCGGTTCGTCGTGAATGCGGACGAACTGGACCAGCGCGGCAGCGTGAATGGCGATGCCGGCCGCCAGAACCCAGACGACGCTGCGCACTGGAGCGCGAATGGGGCGCGCGAACGGAATGGCCGCCAATCCCGCAGCAGCGAGATACAGCACGATGGCGACGGCGTGCGCGAGGGCGATCATGTCGGTGCGTAATCTACTGAGGATCAGGCAGATCCGTACATGGGCGTCCCGGTTTTCTCCCGCAAAAAACGCAGACGGGGAAGGCGCGCGCGCGCCTTCCCCGTCACCTTCATCCTGCGATCGTGCCGTGCTCGTGCACGGCGACGGGACCGATCACGGCATGCGCGCGGTGAGGCGTGCAGGCGTTCCGATTTTGATCGACGGCTGACGCTGGTCGAGAATGATTGCGGTCGTGCCGTGGTCCGTCACCCTGACCACCTGCGCCAGCGCAATCGGTTCCTCCGGCAGCGTCACCTGGTCCATCGTGCCAGGAACCGTCGCTTTCTCGCGTGCACGATACAGCGTGAATTCATCGCCGACCTTGATGCCATCCTTGGTGGTCGCATCCAGGATTACGTAGAAGCCGATTGTCGGAAGCAGGGCGCGCGACGGGATGTAAATCACACGGGCCTGCGGGCCCAGCTGCAGCGGCGCAGCGTGCGCGTCAGTCGACATGTTGAATCGATCGAGCGGCATGACGCTCTGACCGATGAGCACTTCGTCGTATTGCTGAATGATGCGCACCGTGGTGGCTTCACCGCCGTTGTCCGTTGCTTCGACCTGAACGATGGCCGTGGGCTGCATGACCTGTCCGCCGTCGAGGAGTATCGGACCGCGGTTGAACACCACCAGGCGGTCTCCCTTCGCGGCGACGATGCCTGCAGGCAGCGTGATATAGGCGCGCGTTTCGGGACCGAGGCGCTCGGCTACTGCGAGCGTTTTGGCGATGCCCGGAATCTCAGCAGTGGCGACGAGCTTGCCTTGGCCCTTCGGTCCACCGACCGCGTCCAACCACGGCGCGGCGTAGAACTCTCCGACTCGTACAGGAGTGTGCGCATATTCGACGGATGTCGGCTCGAGATGGTCGCCGCCGGCCAACCGCTTCTTGAAATCCTCGCGGAACACGGTTGCGCCGCCCGAGCGCATCGGCACCGCTTCTGGCTCAAAGCGCGGCTCCATCTGATCGACCTGATCGGCGGCGACGTTCTGAACACCGCCGGGGATGTGAAGCACCTGGCCAGGATAGATCCAGTGCGGATCACGGACGATGGTCGTGTTGATGCGATAAATCTCGGGCCACAAGAACGGATCGTTCAGGTACGTCTGGGAAAGATCCCACAGCGTGTCGCCTTTCTTGACCGTGTGCGTCTGTCCGCCCTGGGTCGAGTCGGATGGATTCGACGCTTGCGTGGTGTCGGATGCCGCCGGCATCACGACGGCCGCCGGCTTGGTCATCGTGTCCGCGGTGGGCGAGGCAGCGTGCTGCGTGTCGGCCGGCGGCGACTGCGCGGGCGGCGACTGCGCGGGCGGCGTCTGCGGCGCCGGAGCTGGTTGCGAGGTGGAATCTTGTTGGGCGGACAGCGCCGTTGATACGGCCGCTACGGCGAGCAGCGCGACTAACCAGCCAGCACGACTGTTCGGGCGCATGGCCGACTGCCCATGAGCTGCGGAGTGCGTGAACGGACGCATGTACGCCTCATGATCGGTGCGAGTACCAGCGGGAGCGATGAGGAAGTCCGGGCGTGTCTGGCGCGCCCGGCTCCTCGCTAGTGAGACGCGCCGGATACGTCCGAGTCACGGCTGACCGAATGCACTCGGTCAGAATGGAAGATCGTCATCTTCCTCTTCGAGCGAGCCCTTGAAATCCTCGAATTCTCCAGTGCCACTACCTGAGCCCGCCGAGGATCCGGCCACCGCGCCGCGCGACCGGTCCGCGGACGCTCGACTGCGCGCCGGCGCCTCGCCCTCCACGCCGTCTGCGTTCGACCCGCCGCGACCCGAGAGCATGATCATCTCCCGAACGTTGATCTCGGTCATGTAGCGCGTCTGATTTTCCTTGTCCTGCCACTGGCGATATTCGATGCGCCCTTCGACGTAGACCTTGTCCCCCTTCTTGAGGTAGCGCTCGACGATATCCGCCAGTTGGCTCACCTTGGAGTTCCAGACGACGCAACGGTGCCATTCAGTTTTCTCTTGCCGATCCCCGGACGGGCCGTTCCAGCTCCGGCTGGTGGCGAGTGAAAACGTCGCCACGCGATTTCCGTTCGACGTAGAACGCACCTCAGGATCGGCGCCGAGGTTTCCGATCAACGTGACTTTGTTCAAGCTTCGACTCACAAGGCCTCCTGGCAGATGGCGTGATCACTCGCGGACGACAGTATAGACAGCCAGCGATTGAGCCGCCAGCAAAGGAACGCGAGGTGGTGCAAATCATCGCGGAGCATGCGTCCGCGGTTGGTGCAGGTCGAGTTTGAGGACGAGTGCATCTTCGGTCGGCGTGCGATAGTAGCGTCGGCGGCGCATCACCTGCACGAAGCCACGCGACGCGTACAGCGCGCGCGCCACCTCGTTCGAGTCCCGCACCTCGAGATACACCGACGTCACGTCGCGGGTGCGCGCCTCGTCGAGCGCGGCATCGAGCAGCGAGCCGCCGATGCCCCGCCTCCGCGAGGTCGATGCGACCGCGAGGTTCGCGATCTCTCCTTCGTCCACGACGTACCAGGCGACCACATAGCCGTGCACGAGATCGTCATCGTCGCACACTACGGCAAACAGCGCGCGCGGATCGCCCAACAAGTTTTCGAACGATGCCCGGGTCCATGCGTCCGAGAAGGCTTCCGTCTCGAGCGCGACCACCCGAGCGATATCCTCGGCCCTCGCGGGACGAATGCGCACGGCATCGCGGGGTTCCGGTTGCGGCCGCATTGCAATCACCGAGTGTACAGCGGTCGTCCGTGCGCCTGTTCCCACCGCACCTGCGCCTCCGCTGGCCGACCGTAGTTCGGCTCCCACGTCGCGAGATCGGCGGGTCCGCCGGCATCGATCAGCATTTGCACGCGGGCGACACCCCGAGCGTGCGGCGTGAGATGACCCGCCTGATCCGGTCCGACCAGGCGCGCGCCGAATCGCGCGGCGTACGCTTCAATGTTTGCGCGCGGTTGGACGGACATCCCGTCGATCTCGCCGATGGCGCATTGCTCATCCACCTCGAACGCTTCGGTGTATACGTCGCCGCGGAGCGCGTCGAGCACGGCGACATAGCGCCCTGGCCGGCGCGCGAGATCGTTGCCCGCGACGATCAACAAGAGCGATGACACGCCATAAAACGGAATCCGCCCTGCACCGTCACCGAATGCGAACGCCTTGGCTATCGACGCCGCAATACGCAGACCGGTGAAGCTTCCCGGGCCGCTGCCGCACGCGATGCGCGCAACGTTCTCGAGCGTCACTCCCGATGTGCGCAGCAACTCGACGATTGCCGGAAGAAGCGTTTCGCGTCCGACGTTGCGCATCGCCACCTCGGATGCGGCGAGCTCCTCGGCGCCCGCGAGGAGCGCTGCCGTTCCAGCGTGAGTCGAGGCGTCCAGCGCCAGTGTCAGCGCGCGTGTCACCCGGCGAGCAACAGCCGGCGCTCGGAGTCGCGCGCGTCGTATTCGAGATCGATCGGCACGACGTCGGCCGGCAGGCGGCTGCCCGCCCGCTCCGGCCACTCGACGAGCACGATGGCGTGCGCGCTCACGATCTCGTCCCATCCGATGTTCGTCAGGTCGGCCGGCGTGCCTAACCGATAGAGATCGATGTGGTAGATCGTGGCGGTGGCGGCGGTGTAGCGGTGCACGAGCGCGAACGTCGGGCTCGTGACCGGCTCGCGAACACCGGCGCCGGCGCAGATGGCTTGCACGAGCGTCGTCTTGCCGGCGCCGAGGTCGCCGGAAATGGCGACGACGAGCGGCGGTCGCGCCGAAGCGCCGAAATCCTTGCCCCATGCCACGAGCTCATCGCGCGTCAGCGCGATATGCCCGCGCGCCGCGCCCTCGGGCACGACGTGATGATGCGGCGGCGTGGTCACCGCGCCGCCCGCAGACGGTCGAGTCCTCCCGCGCGTCGCGTCACGTTGCCGTCCATCTTCGCCCGGAGCTCGAAGATCTGGTCGCGCAGCGCCGCGGCGGCCTCGAAGTCCAGCTGGCCCGCCGCTTCCTTCATCTGCTGCTCGAGCATCGCGACGAGCGCCGCCGCATCCATTTCCTTCTCGTACGTCGACACACGCTCGGCCACGCGGCGCTGGGTTTCGCGTTCGCCGCGCGCATCGGCCACCCGGGTGCTGAAGCGAACCTGCTCGGTGCTCTTGACCACGCTGCGCGGAGTGATCTGGTGCTCGACGTTGTACGCCACCTGCAGCTCGCGGCGGCGGCGCGTCTCGTCGATGCAGCGTTGCATCGAGCCGGTCATCCGGTCGGCGTAGAAAATGGCGGTGCCCGCGACGTTGCGCGCCGCGCGGCCCACGGTCTGGATGAGGGAGCGATCGCTGCGGAGGAAGCCTTCCTGGTCGGCGTCGAGAATCGCCACGAGCGACACCTCCGGCAGGTCCAGGCCTTCGCGCAACAGGTTGATGCCGACGAGAACGTCGAAGTCGCCTAACCGGAGACCGCGCACGATCTCCATGCGCTCGATGGCATCGATGTCCGAGTGCATGTAGCGCACGCGGACGCCCATCTGCTGCAGATAGTCGGTGAGGTCTTCCGCCATCCGCTTGGTGAGCGTGGTGACGAGCACGCGTTCGCCGCGCTGCTCGCGCAGCCGGATCTCGTGCAGCAAGTCGTCCACCTGTCCGCGCACCGGGCGTACCTGGATTTCGGGGTCGATGAGTCCCGTTGGGCGGATGATCTGCTCCACGACGACGCCTTCCGAGAGCTGCAGCTCGAGCTCGCCGGGCGTCGCCGACACGAAGATCGCGCGCGGCGTGAGCGACAAGAACTCATCGAACATGAGCGGCCGGTTGTCGAGCGCACTCGGCAGGCGGAAGCCGTAGTCGACGAGCGTGAGCTTGCGCGCGCGGTCGCCGTTGAACATGCCGCCGATCTGCGGCAGCGTGACGTGCGATTCGTCGACGACGACCAGGAAATCCTCGGGGAAGTAGTCGAACAAGCACGCCGGCCGCTCGCCTTCGGCGCGTCCCGAAATGTGCCGCGAATAGTTCTCGATGCCCGCGCAGGTCCCGATCTCCATCAACATCTCGATGTCGAAATTGGTGCGGGATTCGAGACGCTGGGCCTCGAGCAGCTTGCCTGCCTCGCGGAGCAGCGTAAGGCGCTGGTCGAGTTCCGCCCGGATGAGGCCGAGCGCGCGCTCGAGGGTGGCGCGCGAGGTGACGAAGTGCTTGGCCGGATAGATCGCCGCGCGCTCGAGCTCCGCGATCGCGCGGCCGGTGACGATGTCGATCTTGGAGATGCGCTCGACCTGGTCGCCCCACATCTCGATGCGCACGCCCTGCTCCTCGTACGCCGGGAAGATCTCGACGGTATCGCCGCGCACGCGGAACGTCCCGCGATCGAAGGCGACGTCGTTGCGCGAATACTGGATGCCGACGAGCGCGCGCAGAATGTCGTCGCGTCCGCGCACTTCGCCGCGCTTGATCAGCACCATCCGCTCGCGATACTCGACCGGATCGCCTAACCCGTAGATCGCCGAGACGGTGGCGACGATGATGACGTCGTCGCGCTCCATGAGACTCGATGTCGCGCGCAGCCGGAGCCGGTCGATGTCTTCGTTGATCGACGCGTCCTTTTCGATGTACGTGTCGGTGGACGGCACGTACGCTTCCGGCTGGTAGTAGTCGTAGTACGAGATGAAGTACTCGACTGCGTTGTTGGGGAAAAAGCTCTTGAGCTCTCCGTACAGTTGGGCGGCGAGCGTCTTGTTGTGCGACAGCACGAGCGTGGGCTTTCCGTGCGCCTGGATGACGTTGGCAACGGTCATCGTCTTTCCGGATCCCGTGACACCAAGGAGTGTCTGGAACCGGTCGCCGTGCTGGAGTCTCGCCGAGAGCTCGGCGATGGCACGCGGCTGATCGCCGGCTGGTTCGAAGGGCGCGGTGAGGGCGAAGTCGGCCATAAGCCGTAAATATAGTAGCCTTCGACGGGATTTGTTCGGTAAAGACGGACGAAGCGCGGACACCGCCGGATTGCTTTCATCGCAGCGCTCAATCCGGCTGTGTCCGCGCTTTCTCCGCCTTCAGCGATCTGTTCAATCCGGCCGTGTCCGCGCTTTGTCCGCCTTCAGCGGTCTGTCCAATCCGGCCGTGTCCGCGCTTTGTCCGCCTT
>DAHUXU010000291.1 GCA_027307005.1 Gemmatimonadota bacterium | reverse complement strand
AGGTCGTCACCCACCGCGGCATCGGTTTGGACGTCAGCCGGACGAGCTCCTCGCGGCTGGGCATGTCTCGATCGGTCGTCGCGTGCGAGCTCACGGGCGGCCTCCCTTGGGTGCGGCGGACGGCTTGGTGGTGCTAACGCTGTCGATCGGCGTCGCGGCCTGGGGCGGCAGCGCCGCCGTGTCCTCGAGCTCCGACATCCACGCCGCGACATCCTGCGGACGGTACGGGGCCGGTCGCGTTGGGCCGGTGCGCGTGTAGCCCGGCACCTGGCGTCCGTTCTCTCCGGGGAACCCGGGGGGCGATGTGTCGGCGGTGACACCGGGGAGCTTGCCCTGCAGCGCGCGCACGTAATTCACCACGTCCCAGCGATCCATGTCTTCGATGCGGTCGTACGTGGGCATCAACCCGCGGCCGTTGCGGATCATGCCATAGATGTAGCCGTCGGTGCGGTTCTTCGTGACGTCGGTGAGCAAGCTCGGCGCGGGCACACCGTACTGCACCGCTTTGCCGTTGCCCGCGCCCGATGCGCCGTGACAGACCGCGCAGTTGATCTGGAAATACTTGCGGCCGTTGTCCAGCGACGCCCGCGTGGGCGCATGCGGATTCTGCAAGTTGGACATCGAGTCGATCGTGCCCGGCAGCTGCTGGTACGACACCACGTATGCCGGTTCCGGGTTTCCCGTGAGCGGCACCGAGTAGATGGGCGTGCCGCGCATCGGGGTCACGGTGTCGCCGGCATACTGCCATTGCCACGGCTTGATCTTGGGCTGCTGCTTGAAATCCGTGAACCACTCGCAGCCGGTGGCCGCGACGGTCGCGGCGAGGAGCAGCGCGACGCGCACCGTGCCTAACGCTTTACTGCTCACCACGCACCTCCACCGCCCCGTGCTTCTTGAGCGTATCGGACACGTCGGCCTGCCGGTCCGGCGGACATTCCACCCAGACGCCGAAATTGGCGTTGCTGAACCGCTCATCGTAGCCCACCGTCATCGTGATGCGCGGAATGCGCGAGACGACGAACAAGCCGAGCACCGTCGCGAGCGAGCCGATGAGCACCATGAGCTCGAAGCTGATGATCGTGTACGGCACCCACGACGGGACCACCTTGCCCCCGACGACTAACGGCCAGTAGTCCGAGATCCAGATCGGAATCCAGTACCCGAACGTCGCGCCGAGCAGTCCGCCGATGAGCGTATAGCGGCGGACGACGCTCGGGCCGGTGTTCAGCAAGTGCTCCAGCTCGTGGCGCGGCGCGGGCGAGTAGACCCGGATGTTGCCGGCCTTCAGCTTCTTGACCGCTGCGACCGCATCGACCGTCGCGTCGAGCTCGCGGAATACTCCGACGATGCCTTCCATCAGTCGCGCTCCCCCGGCGTCTCCGGCTCGTACTCGAGGTGCATGCCCGCGACGTCGATGCCTTCCACCGCGTGCGCCATTCTGAGGGGCGGAGGGATGATCTCCTTGATCTCGGCGATCGCGACGACGGGGAAGTTCTTGATGAAGAGCAGGAACCACATCGCGAACCACCCGAAGCTGCCTAACAGAATCGCCCAGTCGATGTACGTGGGGGCATACCGCGTCCACTGCCACGGCTCGAATTCGTGCGAGAGCGACGGGTCGAAGATCACGAACCGCTCGAACCACATGCCGAGGTTGATGAACAAGGACAGCGTGAACAGCCACGTCGTATTGCGGCGCAGTTTCTGCCAGAACAGCGAGAGCGGCAGAATGGTGTTGCACGTGAGCATGATCCACGCCGCCCACCACCATTGGCCGAACACACGGTTGTACCAGAACGAGTGCTCGATCTCGTTGCCGCCGTACCAGCCGATGAAGAATTCGGTGATGTACGCCGTCGCCACCACGAGTGCCGTGAACAGACACAGCTTCGCCGCGGCGTCGAGGTGGTTGAGCGTGACGTAGTGCTTGAGGTTGAACCAGCGCCGGATCGGGATGATGATGGTGAACACCATGCCGATGCCGGAGAAGATCGCGCCGGCCACGAAGTACGGTGCGAACAACGTCGCGTGCCAGCCCGGCGTGTTCGCCATTGCGAAGTCGAACGACACCGTCGAGTGCACCGACAGCACCAGCGGCGTCGAGAACGCGGCCAGGAACAGATACGCGCGCGCGAAGTGCCGCCACTCGAGGTCCGAGTTGCGCCACCCGAACGACAGCACGCCGTAGATCCGTTTGCGCAGGGGATCGCGCTCGCGGTCCCGGATGGCGGCGAAGTCGGGCAGGAGTCCCAGGTACAGGAACGTCGCCGAAACGGTCAGGTACGTGAGGATCGCGAACACGTCCCAGACTAACGGAGACTTGAACTGCGGCCAGATGAGCCGCCAGTTCGGGTACGGGATCAGCCAGAAGAATTTCCACGGGCGCCCGAGGTGAAGAATCGGGAACAAGCCCGCGGTCATGATCGCGAACACGGTCATCGCTTCCGCGCACCGGTAAATCGTGGTGCGGAATCCCGCGCGGAACAGATACAAGATCGCGGAGATCAGCGTGCCCGCGTGTCCGATACCGACCCAGAACACGAACGTGACGATGTACACGCCCCACATGACGGGCGGCGAGTACCCTGCCACGCCCAGGCCCATGTACACCTGCCACATCCACGCGCCAAGCCCGATCAGCAAGCAGACGACCGCCAGCAACAAGCCGGCGAGCCACGCCTTGGTCGGATTGAGAGTGCGGCGGATCTCCTCGGTGACCTGGTCGTACGTCTCGACCGACGGAAGCTGAACGTTCGCTTCCGGTATGTTCGGCCCGGTTCGGACTCGCGGTCGTGCGACAGTGGCCATGTGCTATGCTCCAGCCGGCGCGGATCCGGACGCCGGGTGATTGACCTTCTTCAGATAGACCACGGCCGGGAACGTATTGAGCTGTTCCTGGAACACGTGATAGCCGCGGCGGTCCTGTGCGAGCTGCGCAACCGTCCACTGGTTGTCGGCGGCGTCGCCGAAGGTGATCGCTTTGGACGGACACGCCTGGGCGCACGACGACGTGAATTCGTCCGGCCTAACTTCGCGGTTCTCGGCTTTCGCGCGGTGCTCCGCTTCGCGGATGCGCTGCACGCAGAACGTGCACTTCTCCATCACGCCCTTGCCGCGCACGGTCACGTCGGGATTGAGCTGCCAGTTCATGCGCTCCGGCCACGCGTACTGCGGCCGGTGCGGTTCGCCGTAGCCGAACCAGTTGAAGTAGCGAACCTTGTACGGGCAGTTGTTGGAGCAGTAGCGCGTGCCGACGCAGCGGTTGTAGACCTGCACGTTGAGCCCGTCGGGCGAGTGATACGTCGCGTACACCGGACAGACCGGCTCGCACGGCGCGTTGCCGCAGTGCTGGCAGAGCATCGGGACAAAACGGGCCTCGAATTCTCCGCCGTCTTCGCAGCCTTCCCAATAGCGCTCGAGACGAATCCAGTTCATCTCGCGGCCCTTGAGCACGTTGCCGCCGGGCACGCCGTGCAAGAACGCCGTGTGCACCTGCTGATACGGTGCGCCGACGATCGGAATGTTGTTCTCGGCATAGCAGGCGGTGACGCAGGCCTGGCAACCGGTGCAGCGCGCCAGGTCGATCGTCATCGCCCAC
The DNA here is from genome assembly GCA_027307005.1 of Gemmatimonadota bacterium. Classification (GTDB taxonomy): domain Bacteria; phylum Gemmatimonadota; class Gemmatimonadetes; order Gemmatimonadales; family Gemmatimonadaceae; genus JADGGM01. The sequence continues at coordinate 710 of DAHUXU010000291.1, read as the reverse complement.
CGCCGCTTCGCCATCTGGCTCCAATTCTTGGGGTCGTACATCCCCATTTCTTTGGTCTTGATCGATGACTGGATGGCGCCCTGCGCATCCGCGGCCACGGGCGACCGGAGTCCCGGGAGGTACTCGTGCGACGCGTCGCCCGGCATCTTGTCGGGCGCTTCCGGCTTGGGCGGCGCCTCGAGCTCATCCACCGTCATCGCGAGGGCGATGCCGCGGTTGTACTGGCGTGACGAGCCCTCGACCGTCACGACCTGGGTGAATTTGCCCGTCTGTTTGACGGTGACTCTGGTCGATGCCCAACGGAAGCCGCCCGACACGGGGTCGAAGCTCGCCGGCAGCAGGTCGCCGGCGTTGGACCCGACGTTGGCCGCATAGCGGCCGTAGGCGGTGTGGCCCTGGCCGAACGCGATCGCCACCGTCTCGGGGTGAATGCCCATGTAGACGTAGGCCGGCAGCTCCAGCGCTCCGTTAGGCGACTCGATGCGCAAAATGTCGCCGGAGTCGATGCCCAACCGCTGCGCCGTCTGCTCGTTCACCTCGACCCACGTCTGCCAGAAGATCTTGGTGACCGGATCGGGGAACTCCTGGAGCCACGGCTTGTTGGCGCCGCTGCCGTCGCCTAACGACGCCGACGGGTAGACGACGAGGAAAAAGTCGCCGCTGCCCGCGGCCGCCGGCGCCGCGGCCGCCGGCGCCGCCGCACGCGCGGG
>DAHUXU010000252.1 GCA_027307005.1 Gemmatimonadota bacterium | reverse complement strand
ACACTGTCGCATGTGGCTCTGGCACACCTACGTGATCATGGGTGAGCTAACCCACGACTCCGTCAGGGGGCCAGCCCCTTCATATCTTCTAGCGCTCGACTCTAGACCTGTGTCCGGTCGTGTCCGTCGTGTCCTGCCTTGTCCGCCTTTAAGGCGTTCCGGCACACGACGCGCTTGAAGACTGGCTTCGCACCGAAGCTGAAAAGAAGGCCAACCTCGAGGCGCGTCGCCCGCAGATAGCTGAACAACTGCTTGCTGCCGTAGTCCAACGCAGATTCCGCCGCTTTGACTTCGACGACTAACTGCTGGTCGACCACCATGTCGAGTCGTTGAAGCCCGATCCGCTCCCCTCTGAAGAACACTGGCACACTGGTTTCCCGCGCGACGTCGTGTCCGCGCCGGCACAACTCGCGCTGGAGCGCCGCAACGTAAATGTGCTCGAGAAACCCTGAACCCAACTCATCATATACGGCGTAGAACGCACCAATCGCCGATCCCGTCAACGCTTCGCCGATGAGGCCGATGTGTTTCATGCATGACCTGTACAACGAAGACCAAGGGACAACACCAGCACCGTATTTTGCGTTGGGCTCTTTCGTTGCGCGCCGGCCCCGAGATTTGAGAGGAAAGCGCTGATCCTGCGGTTCCGGCTTTGTCCAGTCTTGTCCGCCCGTTGTCCGCCTTCTGCTGTTCATCCGGCTTTGTCCGTCTTGTCCGTCTGTTGTCCGTCTGTTGTCCGTCTGTTGTCCGCCTTTCGCTGTTCATCCGGCTTTGTCCGGCCTTGTCCGCCCTACCGGAGCACCTTCACGAGCGCGACGATGCGCTCGACCTGTTCTGCCTGCGTCAGGTACGTGGTGTCGATGAGCACTGCGTCCTTGGATTGGACCGTTTGGGTCGAATCGCGCGCGTCGCGCTGCACGAGGCGCTCGGTTTCTTCCGCGATTTCCTGATCGGCCGGCGAGCGGCCTAACCGTTGGATGAGCCGCCGGCGGGCGCGCTCCCACGGATCGGCAATGAGAAAAATCTTGAGGTGCGCTTCGGGGAAGACTACCGTGCCGATGTCGCGTCCATCGACGACGACGCTCCGGCCTTTGGCGAGCGTGCGCACCTGGGTGTTCACCCAGTCGCGGACGCCGCGCATCTGTGCGACTCGCGACACGTGCTGCGTCACCGCGCCGCCGCGCATTTCCTGCTCGAGCTCGACGCCATCCACGAGCAGCACGAACGCGCGGCCTTCGTCGCGAGTCGACACGCGTTGGGCGGCGCGCAGGACATCCGACTCATCCCACTGGGAGCCCTCGGGCGACGCGCGCAGCACGGCGACGGTCGCGGCGCGGTAGAGCGCGCCCGAGTCGATGTGGTAAAAGCCTAACCGTTCCGACACCCAGCGCGCCGTCGACGACTTGCCCGCGGCGGCCGGACCATCGATGGCGACGATGATCGGCGTGCGAGGATCGCGGATGCGGGGAACGTACGGCGGCGTCGGATGGCTCATCGATCGAATCGGTGCGTGTCCTCTTCGATCACGAGACGATCGCGCGGGCGATGTCGTCCCAGAATTGCGGATACGACACGGCGACGCACGCGGTGTCATCGATGTCGATGGCGCTGTTGGGCAGCGCGCGCAGGATGCCGAACGCCATCGCAATGCGGTGATCGCCGTGCGTGACGACGCGGCCGCGCAGCGGTCGGTCGGAGCCCTCGATGCACATGCCGTCGGGCAGCTCGTCGGCGTTCACGCCGAGCGCGCGAAGATTGGCGACGACGGTGGCGATGCGGTCGCTCTCTTTGACGCGCAATTCTTCCGCGCCGCGGATGGTCGTGACACCGCGCGCGCGCGACGCGAGGCATGCGACGAGCGGAAGCTCATCGATCATCGCGGGCACGTCGTCCCGGCCGAGCTCGATCGCCGCGAGCTCCGACGGACGGGCGACGATCGTGCCGACCGGCTCCCCGCCCTGCGCCTCGCCGGGATCGAGCGTGACGTTCGCGCCCATGCGCGAGAGCGCGGTATAGAAGCCGGTGCGGGTCGGGTTGAGACACACGTCAGGCAGCGCGATCTCTCCCTCTGCTGCGAGCACGGCCAACGCACTGAGAAACGCGGCCGAACTGGGATCGGCCGGAACGCGCATGTGGAGCGGCGCGAGCCGGCCGGCGGGCGCGAGCCGGACGCTCGTCCCCCGCACCTCGACGGTCGCGCCTAACGCAGCCAGGATGCGCTCGGTGTGGTTGCGCGACCGCGCGGGCTCGTGCACCGTCACCGCGACGCCCGAGGCCGCGCCCGCGAGCAGAATGGCGCTCTTCACTTGCGCGCTCGCTGTTTCCGAGCGCCACTCGATGCTCCGGAGATGGCCGCCGCGCACGGTCATGGGCAGCCCATCCGCGGGTGCGACATCGACGGTCGCGCCCATTTCGCGCAAGGGCTGGGCGATGCGGCGCATCGGGCGCCGGCTCAGGCTCGCGTCGCCGACGAAGCGGCTCGCGAACGGCAGCGCGGCCGCGACACCGGCGACGAGCCGCGTGGTGGTGCCGCTGTTTCCGCAATCGAGATCGACGACCGGGGCGGTGAGCCCGCGCGCGCCGCGCCCAACGATCGTCACGTCGGCGGACAGCGGCGGGATCGGCACGCCGAGCGCGCCTAACACGCTGGCCGTGCTGTGCACGTCCGCGGACGGCAGAATATCCCGGATTCTCGATGCGCCCTCGGCGAGGGCGGCGAAGATCAACGCGCGGTGCGACAGCGATTTGTCCCCGGGAACACGGATCACGCCGCCGACCTGCATGCGCGGCGCTCTCCCGCGTCGCCTCCGGCGGCCTCGCGCCGCCAGTTCATCGCGCGCCCCCACATCGCGGCCAGCTCCTTGTCGTCACCGGCGTCGAGCGTCCGTCTGAGCGTCGCGATGGCCGCTTCGAGCTGGGTCAACGCCGCGCGCACCTCATCCGGCGCGCCGCGGAGCAGCAGCGGCCACGCGCCTAACGGAGTCGCGGCCAGGCGCGTCGTGTCGCGCGCGCCCGAGCCCGTGGACGCCGGGGCGACATCGGCGGCGGCCATCGTGTGCGCGAGCGCGGTCGCGGTGAGCTGCGGCAGATGGCTCACCCACGCCATCAACCGGTCGTGATCGGACGCCGGACGATAGTCGATCCGGTGCGCGCCCGCAGTGCGCCACAGCCACTCGGCCGCCCGGCGGCCGCGCAGGTCGAGGCGATCTTCGATGCAGACGGTGGCGCCCACGCACATGTTGGCGCGCGACGCCGCAAAGCCGTGGTCGTGCGACCCGGAGAGCGGATGCGTGCCCACGACGCCGCGCCACGTCGCTTCGTCGGCGCCTAACGCTTCGCGCCGCTGGAGGCCGCCGACGTGAAAGATGCGCGTCGGCGGCAGCGCCACCTCGAGCACGGCGCGCGCGACCTCGGCGATGCGCCCAACGGGCACGGCGAGCACGACCGACGTCGTGCCCTCGCACAACTCGGCGAGCGGCGACACGCCGCCGGCAATGCGAATGCCGGCCTCTGCGGCCAGATCGCGATCGCTGGTCGAGGTGCTCCACCCCCGAACATCCACGCCTTGCGCCACGAGCGCTCGTGCGAGCGAGCCGCCAATGCAGCCGAGTCCCACGATGGCCACCGGCCGTCGCGCAGGAGTCGCCGACGTCATCGCAGCAGCTGCTCGAGCGCGGTGGATGCATCGGTTCCCGCGTCGCGATATTTCACGATCACCGGCGCCTGCACCGACAGGCCGAGGGCCTTGGCCCATTCGCCGGCCATCGGACGGGTGCCCGGCACGACGACGGCGCCGGCGGGAATCTCGAGCGGCGCGTCTCCGTTAGACCGAGAGGTCGTTTTGCGCACGGCGTCGAACACCGGCACGCCGCGCGTGAGCACGACGCCGGCGGCGAGCACGGCGCGCTCCCGCACCACGGTGCCCTCGTACACCCCCGTGTTGCCGCCCACGAACACGTCGTCTTCGATGATCACCGGCGCGGCGTTGACCGGTTCCAGCACGCCGCCAACCTGGGCGGCGGCACTCAGATGCACCCGTTTGCCCACCTGCGCGCAGGATCCCACCAGCGCGTGCGAGTCCACCATCGTGCCTTCGTCCACGTAAGCGCCGACATTGATGAACATGGGCGGCATGCAGATCACCGAAGGCGCAACATAGGCGCCTTCTCGCACCGATGATCCGCCCGGGACCACTCGCACGCGGTCGCCCACCGCAAACTGCCGGGCGGGAAAGGTGTCCTTGTCCACAAAGGAG
>DAHUXU010000232.1 GCA_027307005.1 Gemmatimonadota bacterium | reverse complement strand
CGGGCGTCCAATTCCACGGTCAGCGGCTCCCGGCGTGTGCCGTGGACGGCGTGGCCGGGCTGCCGGCCGTGCTCAAGCGGCGCAGGACGAGCTCCGAGATGCCGCGCAGCGTCTCGAACACGCCCATGCCGTGCAGCGCGCCCGCCGGAAATGCGGGGACGCCGCGGAAGTTGAGCGCGTCGTCCAACGTCGCGGGGTCGTGAATCAGCTCGGCGGGCAGGTCCTGCTTGTTGTACTGCAGCACGAGCGGGACGGTGCGAGCGTCGATTCCCTGCTCGGCGAGATTCGCGTGCAGGTCCTGCATGCTCTCGATGTTCTCGTCGAGTTGGCGCACCTGGCTGTCGGCGACGAACACGACGCCGTCGGCGCCCTGGAGCACGAGCTTCCGCGTCGATTGGTAGTAGACCTGGCCCGGCACCGTGTACAGCTGGAAGCGCGTGTTGAATCCAGAGATCGAGCCCAGGTCGAGCGGCAGGAAGTCGAAGAACAGGGTGCGGTCCGTTTGCGTGGCCAGCGAGACCATGGTGCCCTTGCGGTCGTTAGGCACCTGTCCGTAGATGTAGTGCAGGTTGGTCGTCTTGCCGGACCGGCCGGGCCCGTAATAGACGATCTTGCACGTGATCTCGCGCGTCGCGTAGTTGACGAGAGGCACAGGCGGCTCAGGCTGGAGGACGTGTCGACTGTGGATCGCCGGACACCGGCTGCTGCGCGCGTCCGAACAGGACGGCGAGGCTGCGATTCAGGTCGTGCTCGAAATTGCCGTCGAGCGCCGGGCCCGACTCCGCTGCCGGCGGCGCGGCCAGTCGGAGCGCGTCGCGCAGCTCGCGGAAGTACACCTGCACCAATCCCAGCGAGCTTTCGGCGTCGAACGCCGTGAGCAGGACCAGCGCCCCGCGCGCCGTCGGCGCCTCGGCGATGTAGACCTGTCGCTCGCGACCGGCGTGGTACAGCTCGCGGAACGGATGCCCGTCGAGCTCTCTGCCCAACTCGCCTGCCGACGCATGGATGGCTGCGCCTAACGCACAAGCCGCCATCACGTCGACGGCCCGCGTGAACCCGAACTGGCCCAGGACCTGGCCGCTCGGATGCAGCAGCAGCGCGAACTGGACGTGGGCATCGTCCACGAATCGCTGGAGCGGCGCTTCCACCCACGCCTCGGCGACGTACGCTCTCACACCGCCTCCAGGGCGTGCAGCATCGCGCTGCGGATGAGGCCGATCTGCGCTTTCGGCTCGGCGAGCGTGGCGAGCACCAGCCCGTCGCGGCCGACGGCGCACACGTGCCCGCGCTCGGCTTCGAGCTGGAGAAAGCCGACCGCCGACAGCCCCGCCGCGTCGGTGCCTAACCGTGCGCGCCGGTAGAGGGACGCGACGAGCGCCCCCACCACGCCGGCCTCGATGCCCACCTGCACGTCGGCGTCGACGATGATGCCGTCGGCCTCGCTCACCAGCAGGCAGCCGAGGACGCCGCGCTGGCGCGTCACCGCCGTGAGCGCGTCGGTATAGGGGGTACTCACGCCACCTCCGTGAGCCACGCTTCGGCGCGCTGCACGCAGCGGTCGAGGACGCGGCGCACCAGGCCCAACGGCAGCGTGCGCGCCGCGGCGACGAGCGCCAGCGAATCCTCGAGCACGGGCCCGAGCGCGATCGTCGCGACCTCGGTTTCGTACACCACGGCGCGCCAGGCGCCTAACTGCAGGTGTTTCACCGTCCGGTCGGCTTCGTCGCGGACGCCGGTCAACGCGGCGCCGATGTCCTGCGCGACGTCCTCGCCGTCCGCGGTGACGTACGCGCCGGCCGTCACCAACCCGTCGCCGTCGAGCAGCAGCGCCGTCTGCTGCCCGTCGCCGAGGATCTCGGCGAACAGGCAGCGCGCCTCGTCCTCCACCCGGCGCTCGGCCGCGGCGAACCGCTCTCCGTTCGGCGCGCTCCCGGCGGGCGCGCCGTTGGTGTAGCGCACGAGGCGCCGCACCATGCGCAGCGCCGTCTCCACCGCCGCGTCGCCGTGCTCGGCCGCGAGGCCCAGGTGGTGCTCCGCTTCCTCCAGCCGGTGCTGTTTGTACAGCACGTAGCCCAGGCCTTTCCGCGCTCCGACGTGGTCGGGCGCCAGCCGCAGCACCGCCTCCCACTCGGCAGTCGCCTCCGCGAGATCCCCGCGGTCCACGCGCACGCGCGCCAGGAGATCGTGCGCGTCGGCGTTGCCGCTGTGGCGCTCCACGCCGCGCGACGCGACGCGCAGCGCCAGGTCGAGCTGCGCTCCACGCCGCAGCGCTTCGCCTAACTGAAGGAACACCATGCTCGACGGGTCCCGCGCCAGCTCTTCGCTCAGGCGGCGAATGTCGTCAGACATCCATCCGCTCCGTGAGCACGCTCGACAGCCGCGTCACCGCGGCGACCGAGTCGCGAACCGCGGCCGCGTCCGCACCGTCCGGCGCGAGTCGCAGGTAGCGATCCCAACTGGTGAGCGCTTCCTGGTAATCGCCGCGCCACGCCGCGCAGCACCCGGTCTCGAGATGCACCGCCGGCTCGAGCGCGTCCGCCTGCAGCACGCGGCGCAGCTCCTCCTGGGCCTCGTCGTGCCGACCCGCCCGCGTGAGGGCGCGGGCGAGCACGAGCCGCGGCAGCGTCGCTCCGTCCAGACCGGCCACCGCCAAGCGCGCCTCCGCCAGCGCCCGGTCGCACTCGTTGGCGCGCAGCGCCTCCCGCGCCCGGTCGAGATGCGCCTGCGCCTGCGCCGCCGCCGGAGCGCCCGAGCCGTTCGCCCCCGTGTCGCGCAGCGCCACCACACCCGTCGTGACGAGGCCGTACGCGATGCGCGCCACGTCGAACTCGCTCCGGGCGAGCTCGGATGCGATCGCACGCAGATCGCGCGCGCCGTCGATTTCCGACAGCACTTCCCACTCGTTAGGCAAGAGATCGAGCTGCGCCGCGTGGTCGTCCGTCACGGCACACAACGATGGCACGACGCCCAGATGCGGGATTTTCCCTTCGATGCGTGACCACTCGTCGATGCGGCGCGCGCCTTCCATGAGCAGCGACTCCGTGGAGATGCGGATGCTCGCTTCGGCGGGCACGCTCGATACCTCGCGCTCCTCGAACGAGAAGAAGCCTTCGCGCCACGACATGAGTTCGAACACCACTTCTTCCACCTGAAAGCGGACCTGCCGCTCGAGCTCGCGGCCCGTCAACGCGCCGGACTCGACCAGGATCTCGCCCAACCGGCGGCCGTCGCCCGAGCGGGTCTGCGCGTCGCGCGCCCGGGCTAGATCGCCCTCGGAAATCTTCCCGGCGCGCAGCAGCAGCTCGCCTAACGGATGCGGGTTGCTGCGGATGGCGGCGTAGATGACGCCGCCGCGGTCGAAGTACACGGTGCCCTGGTTGTCGCGCAGCTGCGACGTCACTGTGAGCGTGCCCGTCTTCCGGCTCAGGTCGAGCAGCTGGAAGACATCGTGGATGCCCAACTCCCGCAGCGGCCCTTCGATCGCCATCAGGCCACCTCCTGGCGGCTGCGGAAAATGCGCAGCAGATCGGCAGCCGTCCGCGCCTCGCGCTGGGCGCGACGCGCAAATGCACTGTCCGGCGCCAGCTCCACGACCTCGTTCCAGAGCGCGATCGCCTCGCGGTAGCGGTGGCGGTCGGCGAGGATCACGCCCTGCAACAGCAGCGCACCCGGATGCTTCGGGTCGAATCGCAACACGCGGTCGACGGCGCGCGCCGCGTCGGTGCTCCGATTGGCCTCGAGCAGCGTCTCCGACAGCGACAACAATCCATCGATGTTGTACGGGTCGCGCTGCAGGAGGTCGACGAGCGGCGTGATTGCGTCCTTCGCGCGGCCGAACCGCCGCCGCACCTCGGCCAACGCCAGCGTCGCCTCCACGTAGGTCGGCACGGCGTCCAGCGCAGCCAACAGCTCTTCGTCAGCGCCCGGACCATCGCCGCGTTGGGCGAGCAGCAACGCGAGGTCGTAGTGCACGACCGCGAAATCCTGATCGAGATCGAGCGCATTGCGATACGCGAGGATCGCGCCGTCCACATCGCCGGCGGCGCGAGCGATGTCGCCGATCTGTTTGAGCACATCGGCGCGGGCCGGAGCGAGACGCTGCGCCTGGCGCAGCAGCTCGAGCGCGGCCTCGGACTCGCCGGTTTCCGCGCGGGCGCGCGCGACGAGCAGCAGCGACTCGACGCCGAGCGGATCCGCCTGCAGCAGCCGCTCCGCCACGTCGCGCGCTTCCGATGCGCGGTTCAACATGAGCAGCGCCCGCGCCTCGCCCGCCAGCGCTCGCGGCACCGTGCCGTTGACGCTCCGCGCCTGGCGGTAGCGCTCGAGCGCTTCGCCGTGGAATCCCTGGCGCGCGAACAGATCGCCCAACATCGTGAGGCCCGTCGCCGCGTCGCCGCCTCTGCCTAACGCACGGTTGATCTCGGCCGCGGCGCGGTCCAGCATGCCCTTGGCGAGGTACTCGGCGCCCATGGCGTACGGGTTGTCCAGCGGCACCACCGGCGACCGCACCGGCGTGTGCTGCTTGAGCTCCGAGAAGAGCGTGTCGAGCGAATTCGGGTCGAACGAGAACGTTTCCACCGCCCCGTCCGCGCGCTGCGCGCCCTCGTGATCGGGCGCGCTCGACAGGTCGGGATCTTCGTCCTCGAGATCGATCGCCAGCTCGAACTTCTGCGCCACGTAAAACGGCTCGAGCTCGCGCCCGCGCTTGGTCGCGCGCAGCGCCCCCTCGAAATCGCCGAGATTCGAGAGCGTGAAGCCCAGGTTGTAGTGCGCTTCGGCATAGTTCGGACGAGCTTGAATCGCGCGGCCGAACGCGTTGCGTGCGTCCTCGAACTTCTTGAGCTCGCCGAGCACCAGCCCGATGCCGTTCCACGCGACCGCCTGCTCGGGGAACACGCCTAACACTTGCCGGTACGCCTCGAGACTCAGCTGCAGCCGCTTCCCCTTGAACAGGAGCAGGGCCAGGTTGAGCCACGCTTTGACGAACGCGGGCTGCTTGGACAGCGCGGTGCGGAATTCATCGATCGCACCTTCCGAGTCGCCCTGATGGTAGTGCGCGACGCCAAGGTTGTTGTGCGCGATGGCGTACGCGGGGTCCAGCTCCACCGCGCGCGCGTAGCTCGCCGCTGCGTCGGCGAGCTTCCCCGCTTGATGGAGCGCGACGCCCCGCTCGCACCACAGTTTCGGACTGTCCGCCTGCTCGGTAATCAGCCGATCGTAGAGCTCGGCGGCCGTCGCCGCATCGCGCTTGAGCAGATGCACCTCGGCCATCGCCTGCAGCACGAGCCGGCGATCTTCGCCGCGGTCGAGCGCCAGACGATACTCGCGCAGCGCTTCGGCATAGTACGCCTTCTGACGGAACGCGAGACCGAGGTTGTAGTGGGCGAGTTGGTCTTCTTTCGCCACCGCGAGCATCTGCTGCGAGCGCCGCTGCTGGCGCTAGGGCAGCAGCTCCTCGTACTTGGCCGGATTGTACCGGTCGATCGACAGGTTCGCCTGCGCGCGTGACAGCGATGGGTTGAGTTGAATCGCGCGCTTGGCGGCGGCCGCCGCGTCCTCGTGGCGGCCCATGTCGCCCAACACGAAGCCCAACAGATAGTGCGCGTCGGCGTTGTCGGGGCTCAGCGCGATGGCGCGGCGGAGCGCGGCCAGCGATTCGTCGTTGAGACCCCGATTGTACAGCACTTCGCCCATGTAGAAGTTGCAGAGCGGGCTGTCGGGCTCGATCTCGAGCGCCTTGGCGAACCACTGCTCGGCGGCTTCCAGGTCGCCGCCCGCCTTCTCGGCCAGGCCTAACTGGACCATGGCGCCGACGTCGCGGGGGTGGTACGACAGCAGGGCCGTGAATTCGGCCACCGCCTCGCGCGAATCGCCTAACGACGCGTACGCGCGGCCCAGCTCCCAGCGGGCGTCGCGGTCATCGGGACGCTGTCGCAGCCGTTCTCGCAGCTCGGTGACGCGCCGGTCGTAGTACCCCGTGTTGAAGTACGCCACCTCGAGGTTGCGCTGCGCCACCTGCATCTTCGGATCCAGCTCCAGCGCCTTCGTGAACGCCGCCACCGCATCCTCGTACATCCCCTTGTGGTAGTAGAGGACGCCGAGGTTGTTGTGCGCGCCCGCGTCCGACGGATCGATCCGCCGGGCGAACGACCGCAGGATGTCGCGGTCACGCTGGGACGCGAGCGACGCCGTCATCGTTAGGCGACGCGCACCGCGCGCAGGAGCGTCTGCAAGGACGCCACGTCCGGCAGCAGCAGGAAGAACCCGCGCAGACGGTCGTTCTGCCCCTGGAAGTAGAACTGCGTTTCGATCGCGAACACCATGTCGCGCTCGGCGCCGAATTGCAGGTACGCCGTCGTGAGCACCGCGGCCGACATGTCCACCGCCAGGCTCGGCGGCGACGGCAGCAAGAGCAGCCCCATGAACTCGCTCAGCGCGTTCATGTAGGCGCCGCTCAGAATGTTGCCGGCTTCCTTGATCGCCGACTGCTCCAGCTCGCCGAAATCGCCCTTGGGATCCTGCGGACGCCTGAGCATGAGCTGCGCGAGCTTGATCGCCGTCGGGCGCGGGAACACGAGCAGCGTGCGCCCCGTGAGATCGCCCATCATGTGCATGAGCACCGCCGCGATCGGCTCTTCACCATCCTCGATTTGCGACGGCACATCCTCGAGCGCCGCGATCGTGATCGTCGGCACCGTGATCATGATCGTGCTGCCCGTCATCTGCGACAGCGCCGTCGCCGCATGCCCCGCTCCGATGTTCGCGGTCTCACGCAACGCATCCAGCTGCCGCTCTTTCAACGCCAGTAGATCGGCCATGCCTGTTCCCTCAGAGAAGGCTGCCCACGTCCACGATCAGCGCCGGCGCACCGTCGCCGAGGATCGTCGCACCACTGAACAACGCCAGGCTCTCACGAGCCGGATCGAACTGCTTGACCACGATGTCCTGCTGCCCGGTGAGCTCGTCCACCACGAGCCCCGCGCGCCGCTCGCCCACCTCGAGCACGATGACTTGATGGCGCGCGCCCGCCCCGTTCGCCCCGACGCGAAGCAACTCGTCGAAGCGAATGAGCGGCAGCACGTCATCGCGCAGCAGCATCACCTCGCGCCCCTGCACCCGCCTAACGGAACGGGCGTCCAGCTCCACCGTCTCGTTCACGTGCGCCAACGGCACCGCGTACACCTCGTCGCGCACGCGCGCCAGCAGCGCGCGCACGATCGCCAGCGTGTGCGGCAGCCGCACCGTCACCGCCGTACCCCGGCCCGGCACCGACCGCATCTCCACCGCGCCGCCCATCGCGCGCACGCGATTCATCACGACGTCGATGCCCACGCCGCGGCCGGAGAGATCCGTCACGCGCTCGGCGGTGGAAAAGCCGGGACGCGCGATGATCCGCATCAGTTCCTCGTCCGACAGCGCCGCCTTGTCTTTTTCGACGAACGACATCTCTTTCGCCCGCGCGAGCACCCGCTCGCGATCGATCCCCTTCCCGTCATCCTCTACCCGCACCAGCACCGTGCTCCGTTCGCGCGACACGCTGAGCACGAGCGACCCCGATGCCGGTTTCCCAGCCGCGCGCCGCTGCTCCGGCGTCTCGATGCCGTGGTCGACGGCGTTGCGCAGCAGGTGCACCACCGGATCTCCGATCTCGTCCAGCATCGACCGATCGAGCTCGATGTCGTTTCCCTCCACCGTGAAGACGATCTGCTTGCCCAAACCGTGCGCCGCATCGCGCACCAGACGCGGAAAGCGGTCGAAGACCTGGCCCACCGGCACCATGCGGCTCAGCATCACCTCGTCCTGCATCTCACCGATCAGCCGCGCGGCGAGCGCCACCGCCTCGTCCAACGCCGGGTCCCCGTGTCGCGCGGCCAGGTCGAGCAGCCGCCCCCGGGCGATCACCAGCTCGCCGATCATGTTCATGAGGGCGTCGAGGCGCTGCAGATCGATGCGGACCTGTCGCGTCGGCCGCGCTGCCGAGCCGGCCTGGCCGTCCGCCGCGGTCTGCTGGTGCGGCTGACCAACGGTTTCGACGCCGTCCACTTCCACGCGATCGACGTCGCCGACCGCGAACATCGCGCGCACGATCTCCTCGCGCGGCGCCGTGCAGTCGAGGTGGATCGAAAAGCCGGCGCCGAATTCTTCGGCCTGCAGCGCCTCGACGGGCGGGATCACTTCGAGCACCGTGCCTAACGATGCGGCGCGCTTCACGAGCAGCAGGGCGCGCGCACCGCGCAGCGCGGTACCGGACGCCAGGCGCAATCGGATCAACCGGTTGCTCGTCGCCGCATGCGAGGGCCGCGCCGGATCGGGCGCCGGGCTCGGCTCGGCGACCTGCTTGGCGGCGATTCCACCGGTGGCCAGCGCCGCACGCGCTTTGAGACGAGCGATGAGGTCGAGGATGGCGTCCGGCACCGCCGTGTCGTCGGCTGCGCCGGCTCCGGTCTGTACCGCGCCCTCGATGGCCTGCTCCAGCGCATCGGCGGCCTCGAACAGGAGCTCCGTCACGTCCGCGGTCACCGCCAACTCGCCGCGGCGAACGCGGTCCAGCACGCTCTCCAGTTCGTGCGCCAGCTCGGTGACCGCGCGATAGCCCATCGTCGCGCTCATGCCTTTCACGGTGTGCACGGCGCGGAAGATTGCCCCCACCGGCTCGCTCGCCTCGGGCGAGCTCTCCAGCGCGAGCAGCGCATGATTCATCGCGGAGAGATGCTCGCGGCTCTCCGTGAGGAAGAGTTCGGCGTACCGAGAGAGATCCATGTGGGAAGCGACGGAGCGGTGGGAGGCGCAGGCACATCGCGCGGGGCGACGACTCGACCGATGCGTGACCGTGGCGCCTAACGGACGCCGGATGCGCCGGTCGTTGCGCAGGCGACGCGGACGCGCCGGTCACGGCATCATGCGATCACCCCAGCACACGCTGCACCGCCTCGAGGACCCGGCTCGGCTGGAACGGCTTCACGACGAAGTCTTTCGCGCCCGCCTGGATGGCTTCGACGACCAGCGCTTGCTGCCCCATCGCGCTGCACATGAGAATGCGCGCATTGCCGTCGAACTTCGTGATCTCCCGGACAGCATCGATCCCGCCCATGTCCGGCATGACGATGTCCATCGTCACCAGGTCGGGCCGAAGCTGCTTGTACTTCTCGATCGCCTGCACCCCGGTCTCCGCTTCGCCAATGACCTCGAATCCCGACTGCGACAGAATGTCGGAGATCATGGTGCGCATGAAGATCGCGTCGTCGCAGACCAAGACGGTGTGACTCAACGTGACGTTCCTCCGATCAGGCGAGCACTTGCGCGATGATGTCGTGAATGTCGAGGAGCGCGACCACCTCGCCATCCAGCCGGCCCACGGCGCGGACCGCGCCGCCGGGCACGAGCGCCTCGGCTTCCGTTTCCAGTTCGAGCTCCGCCTCGCGGCGGACGTCCAGCACCTCGTCTACGGCCACGCCCACTACCTTCGCGCCATGGTCCATGAGCACGATCGACCCCGCCCCCTGGCTGGCCTCCGTGCGACCGAAGCGCACCGGCAGATCGAGCACCGTCACGATCGTCCCGCGCACGTTCACGAGCCCCGACACGAAGGGACCCGCACCGGGCAGACGCGTCGGCCGGCGCGCCGGAATGATCTCGCGCACCGTGCCTAACTCGACCGCCACCACGCGTCCCGCCACCCGGCACAGCACGACCTGCCCGGTTAGGCGCGCCTCCGCGCGGTCAGGTGTCGAGACGGTAGAAGCCAAAGTCGTCGAGTGGATCCCAGAGAGACGGCGGTTCCGCCCACCCGGCTGCCGCGGCCATCGCCCGGACCAGATCCGCCGGGAGCGGTGAGCGCAGTTCGACCGGTATGCCGGTCACCGGGTGCGGGAAGATCAACCACGCCGCGTGCAGAAACTGTCGTCGCGGTGGAAGCGACACGAGCCGTCGGGCTCCGCCGCCGCCGTACGTGTCGTCGCCCACTACCGGATGGCCGATCGACGCGAGGTGGACGCGAATCTGATGCGTGCGACCCGTGTGCAGGTGCGCGCGCAGAAAATCCGCCGCGTCGAACCGAGCAAGCCGCACGAAGTCCGTCCGCGCAGTTCGCCCAGTACTGACGACTGCAATACGCTTTCGGTCTCGCGGGTTACGAGCGATCGGACGGTCGACTGTCAGACGGTCCTGATCGAGATGCCCCCACGAGAGCACCGCGTATCGGCGGATGATCCGTCGCGCCGAAATCGCAGCGCCGAGCGACCGGTGCGCTCGATCGGTTTTGGCGACGAGCAGCAAACCCGACGTGTCCTTGTCGAGCCGATGGACCAGACCTTCGCGCCCGGTGCCGCCGCCTTCTGCCAGCGGACCACCGCGTCCCATGAGCGCATTAACGAGCGTTCCGCTCCAGTGACCAGGCGCGGGATGCACGACCATGCCGGCCGGCTTGTCCACGGCGAGCACATCGTCATCCTCAAATACTACATTGAGTTGAATGGCTTCAGGTAATATTTCACGTGAGATAGGGGGCGGGATGTCGACGCTCACGGTTTCGCCCGTCTGCATGCGGTAGCTGGCCTTCTCGCGTCGACCATCGACTGCGACGTGACCGTTGGCGATGAGGGTCGCCGCGTGCGTGCGGGAGAGGTCCGCGCTCCGCGCAACGAACAGATCGAGACGCGATGCTGCGTCGCTTTCCTCGACCGGGACGGATCGAACCG
>DAHUXU010000212.1 GCA_027307005.1 Gemmatimonadota bacterium | reverse complement strand
CCGCACGGAAGGCGAAGCCCGCTGGCTGGGCCTGGTCTTCGAAATGGTGCGCTGTTCCGGCATGAGGATCTCCCGCGCCGCGGCGCTGGCGTCCCAAGCGTTGCAGGCGAATGCAGGCGCGATCCCGCTGTCCCGCGACGCCGGCCTGCGCCTCCTGGTCGACCTGGACCGGTATCACGCCCGCTGCAGCATACGGCTCTCTGCCGCCATGCTCGACGGCAAGTACCGGCGCGGACCATCGCCGTGGTACTTGCGACACCGAGCGCGAAACCGGCCCGCCATTCTTTCCCATGCCACCGCAGTCGGCCTCGACACGGGTCGCCTGCGCGGGCTCGCCCTCGCGTCGCCGGCCATCCGGGCCCGAGCGTTAGGCGACGCCGTCCGCGCGGTCTTGCGGGATCTGGTGGGCAGCGGACTGCCCCATGTCGTCATCGGCGACGTCGCTGCCGTCCTGCGAGGCGTACCGCGCAATCAACCGCGCCTCGAAGTTTGCTACGCCGGCGATGGTATCGCGCACGTTGCAGCGCTTGCCGCACACTGGAACGCGCGACCCCTTGGCCTTCGGGACGAGTACCCGTTTGTCGCCGACGAGCAAATGGTCCACGATGCGCCCGTGCTCGCGCTGGCCGTCCACGGCGGCGCCGTCGTCCTTCGTCGTGCCTCGGATGCGGAATTCGCCGGGTTGGCCGCGGGGTCCGACGTCCTCGAGCTGGGCGATGTGCGAGTTCGCGTGCTTCGGTTGGAGGCGCTGGCGTCGGACCTGCGCGCGAGCCGTCGCCGGGTGCCTCTGCCGGCGATCCTTGAGCTCGAGGCCGCCGCAGTCGTGCTCCGTCGCGTAGATTAAAAGCGTGAATTACGCGCCCGAAACGCTCGAGGGCTGGTACGCCCTTCATCAGATCTACCGGGTGCCGGCGTCGCTGAGCGCGGACGCGACGGCCCGCGACGGCATGTCGCGCGCGCTGGCCGAGCTGGCGTGTCCGGCCGATGGCGGCTGGACGGCGGCCGCATCGCTCGTTGGCTCGCGCGCCGATGTGATGCTCGTCCACTTCCGGCCGACCCTCGACGACATCGGCCGCGTGCAGCGCCGGTTAGGCACCGAAGTGGTCATCGAGCGGTCGACCCTGGTCTACTCCTTCCTGAGTGTGACCGAGGCGGGGCTCTACCATCTGTCGGCGCAGTTGGCCAAGGAAGCCGAACAGCGGGGCGGTGCCGTGGGCGACGACGCGTATCGTCACGCCCTCGCCCAACGATCGGCAGCCGAATTGGCCAGTGCGCACGTGCAGCGGCGGCTGTATCCGCAGCGCCTGCCGGAGATGCCGTACGTCTGCTTCTATCCCATGTCGAAGCGCCGGCAGCCGGGCCAGAATTGGTACGAGTTGTCGCTCGAGGAGCGCAGCCGGCTCATGACGGCGCACGGGATGGTCGGGCGCCGGTATGCCGGCCGGGTGGTGCAGGTGATCACGGGCGCGATCGGCCTCGACGCGTGGGAGTGGGGCGTCACCCTCTTTGCGCGCGACCCGCTCGACTTCAAGAAGCTCGTCACCGACATGCGCTTCGACGAGACGTCCGCGCGCTACGCGGAGTTCGGCGAGTTTTTCGTCGGCCGGTTGGCCGCCGACGGCGAGTGGCCTGCCTAACGACGCATGCGGTTCCTCGACAACGGCGGCACGACCGATCCGACACTCAATCTGGCGCTCGAAGAGTACGCGCTGCTCACCCTCGACCTCTCGGACAGCTATCTGCTGTTCTACGTCAATCGGCCGTCGATCATCATCGGCAAGCACCAGAACACCATCGAGGAGATCGACGCCGACTTCGTGCACGCGCACGACATCGCCGTCGTGCGCCGCATTTCCGGCGGCGGCGCGGTCTACCACGACCTCGGCAACCTGAGCTTCAGCTTCATCACGCGCTACTCGCCGCAGCGGTTCAACAACTACGCGGAGTTCACCGGACCCGTGGTCGAGGCGCTGCGTGAGTTAGGCGTGCCGGCCGAGCGTACGGGCCGGAACGACATCGTCGTCGAGGGGCGGAAGGTGTCGGGCAACGCGCAGGTGGTGCGGGGCGAGCGGATGTTCAGCCACGGGACGCTGCTGCTCGACTCGAACCTCGACGATGTGACGCGCGCGCTCAAGCCGAAGCCGGGCAAGGTGGAGTCCAAGGGTATTCAGTCGGTGCGAAGCCGCGTCGCGAACATCAGCGAGTTCCTCGCGGCGCCGCTCGCGATGGACGATTTTCGGGCGGCGCTGCTCGCGCATTTCTTTCCCGGCGGCGGTCCCGTGCCGGTGCACGAGTTCTCGGCCGACGATCGGCGCCGAGTCGAAGAGTTGGCTAACACCAAGTACCGCACCTGGGACTGGAACTACGGTGAATCGCCGCCCTTCAACCTGCAACGCACGCAGCGGTTTCCGAGCGGCGAGGTCGACGTGCGCCTCGACGTGGTGGACGGCATCATCAAGACGGTCCGCGTCTTCGGCGACTTCTTCTCCAGCCGCGAGATCGCCGACCTCGAACGTGGCCTAACGGGTGTGCGGTATCGCCGTGACGACCTGGCCGGCGCACTCCGGACCGCGGACGGAGGCTCGTTTGTAAGCGGCGTGTCAGAGTCCGATCTGCTTTCGCTGATTTTTTAGCACGGGGCTCGCCCCCGGCTCTATGGTGGATACATCCCGAGGCGCGCACCGTCTCGCTCCGCGCTCGCGATCGAGATGGTTTGTGCGTTAGGCATTATCCAACCATCGCCGGAGAGCCCCATGAACATCGTTCGTCCGCTCCATCTGTGCTGCGCCGTGCCGGTCCTCGCCGCGATCGTCGTCGCAGCGGCGTGCTCCAGTTCGTCGTCCACCGGTCCGAACACGGGCCAGAACGTGCGCATCCTCACGCGCTTCGACTCCCTGCGCGGCACCACTGCCGACGGCCAGCGTGCCAGCGAGTTCCAGAGCATCGCGCAGATTCTCGCCGAGGGCGCGCCGCTCGGTGCGGGCCTCATCAAGAACGGCGCCGTGACGGGGCGCTTCACGATGGTGGCAGCGTTGCTCGTGGACGACGTGAACGGCCAACCCGTCGACTCCCAGTACACGGTGATCGGGTACGAGGGAAACGCGCCCGATAGCGTCGTCCTCTTCAACGCGTCGAGCAGTGGGGTGTTCTCGATCGTCTCCGATCACGACGGCTCGGTCGGCACGATCGGCGGCACGGTCGCGCTGACGCCCGACGCACCCGGCGCGGCGTGCAAGTCGTTCCTCGCCCAGGCGCCGTCCGACCTGGACGCGCCGGCGCCGATCACGTGCCGGCTGCAAACCGTCACCGCGTCCTTTGTCACTGCGGTCGGTACGAGCGCCGACACCCTCTCGCTGCCAAACCAGAGGGTATCCGGCATCCGGATCGAAACCGCGGCCGCGCCGGCCGCGCCGTGATGCGTTAGGCCTCGGCCGACCGTTGGGCACCGGACGCCCAACGATCGGCCGAGGGCCGCATGGTCCGTGTTGGGCGGCACGCGGGTGCCGTCGCGGTCGCGCCCATATTGTCCGATCAAATCGCGCACGTGCCTTACGGTCTAACGCGTGGAACCGCTCTGGCGAGCCATGGATTTGTGGTCCAGCTTCCGCAGGATACGTCGATGCGCGGGAGCATCGTGCGCGACCAACGATGTCCGTTTGCCTGCCGGAGGGCACCAGCCATGCATCTGCCGCGTTCGCTTCACACGCCGTGCGTGCTCGCCATCCTCATCGCGCCCATGGTCGCGGTTGCGTGCTCCAGTGAATCCGTGACGGCGCCCACGGTCTCGCAACGGGCCATCATCGCCGCACGACTGGATTCCGCGCGCGTCGGGGCGAGCGCAGAGCGCGCTGCCCAGCTGCTCACGATCCTGCAGGAAATCGCCCTCGGTGCGCCGATCGGCACCGTCCGGCTTTCGGTGAACGGGAAAACAACGACGTATCCCATGGTTGCGTCGTACGACGTGCAGGCAGTAGCGGGCCGACCGTTCGACTCGCTCTATCTGGTCGACGCCTGGTCGGGCGCCGCAGCGGACACGATCTGGGTCATCGCCTACTATCGCGCGGCGCTAGTCGGCTTCGTGACCAACGACACGGCGCTCGGGGCGCCACCGACCACCGTGACCGGCGGCGTCACCCCATCAGCAGCGTTTGGCTCGTGCGTCGCGCTCCGGACACAGGTTCCGCAGGACGTGACGGTGCCGTTCGGCTTCGGCTGTCAGCGCCAAAACGTGGCGACCGAGATGTCGGGGCGGATCACGGTCCCAGGTGGGACGTTGGACGTTACCGTGCCGTCGCAAACGATTGCCGGCGTTCGCTTGCTCGCCAACGCTCCCTAGCGTGGGCCGGGAGTGAGACGGTGTCGCGTTAGACGGCCTTGAGCGCCTCGACTAACGACGTGAGCGACTTCTTCGCGTCGCCGAACAGCATGCGCGTGCGGTCGCGGTAGAAGAGCGCGTTGTCGATGCCGGCGAAGCCCGTGCCCATGCTGCGCTTGAGCACGATCACGTTGCGCGCTTTGTCCACATCGAGGATCGGCATACCATAGATGGGGCTCGTCGGATCCTCGCGCGCGGCGGGATTCACCACGTCGTTGGCGCCCACCACCAGCACGACGTCGGTGCTGTCGAAGTCGCCGTTGATCTGGTCCATCTCGACCAGCTCGTCGTACGGAATGTTTGCTTCGGCCAAGAGCACGTTCATGTGGCCCGGCATGCGGCCGGCCACCGGGTGAATCGCGAACTTCACGTCGACGCCGCGCTTCTCGAGCTCCTGCGCCAGCTCGCGCACCGCGTGCTGGCCCTCGGCCACCGCGAGGCCGTAGCCGGGCACGATCACCACCTTGCGCGCGTACGCGAGGGCGATCGCCGTATCCTCGGCGCTCGTCTGGCGGACGGTTTTCGCGACGGCGCTGCCCGCCGGGCCGCCGGCGGCCGCCGTCGCCGCGCCGAAGCCGCCGAAGAACACGTTGCCTAACGAGCGGTTCATCGCCTTGCCCATGAGCAGCGTCAGCAGGGTGCCCGACGCGCCCACCAGGATGCCCGCGACGACCAGGATCTGGTTGTGCAGCACGAGTCCCGTGAACGCGGCCGCGATCCCGGTGAGCGCGTTCAGCGTCGCGATGACGACCGGCATGTCGCCGCCGCCGATGGGGAGCACGAGCAGCGCGCCCAACGCGAGCGCGACGGCGAACACGATCCACGGCGTGCTGGCGGTATCGCCGCCCATGACCATGGTGACGCCGAGCGCGAGAATGACGACCACGAGCAGGGCGTTGAACGCGCGTTGCAGCGGAAACTGGAACGGCTTGCTCGAGAGCAGTTCCTGGAGCTTGGCGAACGCGACGACGCTGCCGGTGAACGACACCGACCCGATCGCGGTGCCCAACACGACGCTCACCGCTTCGCCGCCGCGCACGGGCGCAACGAGCGACAGCCGAAGATATTCGGACAGGGAGTCGAGCGCCGCCGTGCCGCCGCCTAACCCGTTGAGCAGGACGACCATCTGCGGCATGGCGGTCATCTGCACCCGCCGCGCCGCCACGATCCCGATCGCGCCGCCAATGATGATGCCCAACGCCAGCTCCCAGTACGACACGATCTCGCGGTCGAGCAGCGTGATCGCGAGCGCCAGGAACACGCCGGCGGCCGCCAGCATGTTGCCGCCGCGGGCGGTGGCGGGGGAGCTGAGTTTGCGGAGACCGACGATGAGGAGGACGGCAGCGACGATGTAGGCGACAGCGATGATGCTCGCTCTCGTGTCGAGGATCACTTCCGTTCCTCCGGCTTCTTCTTGAACATTTCGAGCATGCGGTCGGTGACGACGAATCCGCCGAAGACGTTGGCCGCGCCTAACACCACGGCGATGAAGCCGAGGACGTGGAGGACGGGGGTGTCGGCGGCGCCCAACACGATCATCGCGCCTAACAGAACGATGCCGTGGATCGCGTTGGTGGCCGACATGAGCGGCGTATGGAGAATCGAGGGAACCCGGGAGATGACTTCGTACCCGGTGAAGATGGCGAGGATGATGACGTAAACGGAGAGGACGAGCTCGCGCGTCATACCTTGGCCCCCGCGGTCCGGTTCGGCGTCGGTTGGGCCGGGGGCGCCGCCGCTCCCGCCGGCGGCGCGAGGCGCATCTCGCCCTGGGCCGCGATCACGACGGCCTTGGTGATCTCATCGTTGAAATCCAGGGTGATCGTTCCTTTCGGCGCAAAGTGCATGAGGAGTGCGGCGACGTTGCGGGCGTACATGGCGCTCGCGTCGTAGGCCAGCTGGCTGGCCAGGTCTAACGGAGCGAGGATGGTGACGCCGTGGTCGACGACGGTCGTGCCCGGCTGCGAGAGCTCGCAGTTCCCGCCTTGCTCGGCGGCCAGGTCGACGATCGCGGACCCGGCTCGCATGGCGCGCACCGTCGCCGCCGAGATGAGGACGGGCGCGCGGCGGCCGGGGACGAGCGCAGTGGTGATGACCGCGTCGGCCTTGGACGCGTGATCGTGGATGAGCTGTTTCTCGCGCGCGATGTGCTCGGCCGCGAGCTCCTTGGCGTAGCCGCCCGAATCCTGGGCCTCGTGCTCGGCCACGTCGAGCTCGACGAACTGTGCGCCTAACGATTGGACCTGCTCCTTGACCACCGGCCGGGTGTCGAACGCTTCGACGACTGCGCCTAACCGGCGGGCCGTGGCGATCGCCTGGAGTCCCGCGACGCCCGCGCCGATGACGAGAACGCGCGCCGGGCGGATGGTGCCCGCCGCCGTCATGAGCATCGGGAAGAAGCGCTGGATGGCGTTGGCCGCGAGGAGCGCAGCTTTGTAGCCGGCGACGGTGCTCTGGGAGGAGAGCGCGTCCATCATCTGGGCGCGGGTGATGCGCGGGACCAGCTCCTTGGATGCCGCCGTGACGCCGCGTTGGGCGATCGTGCGGAGTCCGTCTTGGTCGCCGCGCGGGTCCAGGAGCCCGATGAGCAGTGCGTTAGGCTTCAAGAGCGCGACTTCGTGCGTGCCGGTTGCCGGGTTGAGCACCGGTCGGCGGACTTTGAGCACGGCGTCGGCGTCGCCGAGTGCCGCGGCCGCGGTGGGAGCGATGGTGGCGCCGGCTGCTTGGTAATCGGTGTCGGAGAATCCCGCCGCCTGGCCCGCGCCCATTTCGACGGTGACGACGAAGCCTGATTTGACGAGTTTCGAAGCGACCTCAGGCGTGACGGCGACGCGTTTTTCGCCGGGGACGGTTTCTCGCGGGACTCCGATTTTCATGCGGGCACCACCGATGTCGAGGGACCTGGTGTCCGGCGGCGGCCCGAGCGATCCGGCGCCTGCGCGGACGGGGGAAGTTTATCGCGGCGCGCGGGGGCGGGGAAGCGAGGGAATCGCGCTGTGGCGCGAACTTCGGCGGTGCGGAGGGTGGTGTGTGCGCGGTTGTGAGCGAGTGGCTGGTCCGGTAGATTGTCGAAGTCGATTGCGCCAGAGTAGAGAATGGGCAATCAGACGGGACGTGGCGCAGCCCGGTAGCGCACCTGAATGGGGTTCAGGGGGTCGCGGGTTCAAATCCCGCCGTCCCGACTCGCCCCGGCCTAAACGGCCGGGGCTTTGTCGTGTCGGCGGTCTTTTTTCCGTCGTCGCTTCGCCTGCGGCTCGCGACAGTCCGGTCAAATCCCGCCGTCCCGACTCGCCCCGGCCTAAACGGCCGGGGCTTTGTCGTGTCGGCGGTCTTTTTTCCGTCGTCGCTTCGCCTG
>DAHUXU010000203.1 GCA_027307005.1 Gemmatimonadota bacterium | reverse complement strand
AAGCGATGGCGAACGGGATGCCCGTCGTGACGACGCGTGCCAAGGGCATTCGCGGCGTCATCGCGGAGGGCGAAACAGCGCTTGCCGGCGATGTGGGTGACGTCGACGCGCATGCAGATCATCTGCGCCGCGTGATTCAGGATGAGATGCTCCGCCGCCGATTGGGCGACGCCGGCAGACGGCGCATCGCGACGCACTTCGCATGGGATGGGATCATCGACCGCCTCATGCTCGCACTCGAGCAACCGATCCGCGCGGGTTCGGCCGCGTGACTGCCGTGCTGGATGCAGGCGCTGTGCGGCCGCTGGCCGGATGGCGCGCCGCGGCGCTCGACCGGGGCGGCCTAACGGATTGCTCGCTCATCATCCCCACGTACGAGCGGCCGACTGCCGTCACGACGCTGCTCGACGCGTTAGGCCATCTCGCCGACACGCCGGCGGAGGTCGTCATCGTGGATGGGTCCCGTCGCCCAGAGACCGCGGACGCCATCGATGCATGGCTGGCGGCGCACAGACCGCGCTTCGATCTCGCGTACGTGCCGAGCCCGGCCGGCCTCACCCTGCAACGCAACGTTGGCATCGAGGCGTCCAGCGGGGCGTTCGTGTATTACCTCGACGATGATTGCGTGCCGTTCCCCGGCTATTTCCAGGCGATCCGCGATGTGTTTGCGCGCGATACGACCGGCGCCGTCGGCGCCGTGGCTGGGGCCATCGTCAACAACATGGGGAGTGCGCTATCGTGGCGATGGCGCATGCGGTTCGCGCTGGGTCTCGTCCGCCGAGCCGATCCGGGGTCTTATGCGCAGAGTGGCGCGTCCCTTCCCATCACCCACGTGCCGCGCTTTACCGGTACACGTCGCGTGCAGGTCGTCCCCGGCGGCGCAGTCGCCTATCGCCGTGCCGTATTCGAGCGGTATCGCTTCTCGCTCTACTTCAGCGGGTACGCGCAGGGCGAGGATCTCGAGATGTCGCTTCGCATCGGGCGCGATTGGACCCTTCTCTGGTGCGGCGATGCCCACGTATCACACAACCATGCGCCGGAAGGGCGTCCTAACGCCGCCAGGAAGGGCCGCATGGAAGTGCGCAATCGATACTTCATCTGGAAGCGGCATGCGAGGCCGAGGGCGTCCGACTCGCTCAGATTCTGGCTCGACTTTGCTTACGGGATGGGTGTGGACCTGCTCGAGTTCGCGGCGCACCCCACCTCGATCGCGCCGCTCCAGCACGCGCGCGGGACGATCGGCGGATTGCTCAGCTGCGTGATCGACCGCCCGCGATACGACGAACCGCCCATTGGCCGCGGCTACGACATCACCTTCGCCGATGTCACTCGGCAGGCCGGCTATCCGTTAGGCGGTGCCGGCGAGATCGGCGATGCCCGTGCACCGCTGCACTCGGGCACTCCGTCGTGACCACGTCGACGATCCTCCAGGCGTTCGAGCCCGAGAGCGCATGCGCACCGCTGAGCGTGGATGTCCCGGTGATCGAATACGTGGGATCGAGTGCCCACGGCGCGCCGAGCGCATGGATGCCCAGCGGCGCGGGACGGTGGTCGAGCGCCGACGACACGCTGCGCTTCGGACTCGTGCTGGGCACGCTGTGCCTGGACGAGCATTCGGCGTTGCGGCCGGTCACGCTGACGGCGGTGGCCGAACGCCCGGCGTCCATTCGACAGTGCTCGATCCGGCTCGGTGCGCGCTGCGTCGGACGGCCGCACCACCTCGATCGATATTGTCGCTGGCGCGAGATCGCGCATCGTGCAGTCACGAACGAATCGACGCCATTCGTGCTGCGCTGGCGCGATCCGTCCGGCGCGATGCTCGAGCTGCGCTCGATTCGCGGATGTGTACCGGTCGCCGTGTCGTGTAGCGATGGCCGCCTGACGATCGAGGTCCAGCTCGACGCCGCCGTGCTCCACCCACGGTGGTCGTTCGCTGCGGGACAGGCCGAGTCGACAGCGGCGCCGACCCGCGCCATCGGCTGGTCGTCACGTGTGGAGCTCCTGGTGCGTCGCGTCGACCGGCCCGCGCCGACGCCCGCGATTGTCGGGCGCATGCCGTTCGGCGCCGAAGCAGCGCTGGCGATCACGGACCACCCCGATTTCGATGACGAAGACCGATTCCGCGTGTTCGCGCACGGCGGGAACGGCTCTCGCGGCTGGATCGGCCGCGGTCTCCGCCTAACGAAGAGCGTGTTTGCCGTGGAGAGCGATTCGACTCCGCGACCACCGGTGCCGACACTCGAGCGTCCCGCCTACTGCGCGTTGCTCGACGAGCTGTACGACGAAGGAAGCGAGATCGCGCCGCACGGCGTGAACGAATCCGGGAACATTGGCCCCGAGCGGTTCCGGCGCGCCTTGGCCGCCATCGCCCAACGCTATCGCCCGGACACGTGGATCGACCACGGGCTGACCCTCGCGTACTGCTATTCGATGGGCGGCGCCGACAATCCGGACTACGACCTCCTGAACCGTCTGCGTGAGCACGGCATCAGCACACTCTGGTCCTACCACGACGCGCCAATCGATGCGTCCGGATCGCTCAACCTTCTCGCGCCGAATCCGCGCGACTTGGGTCAGTCGATACGCGGCGCGGTGCGTCACGCCGCGAACCGCGATTTTCTCATCGCTGCGCATTATTTGCGCTCGGCCTTTCTCTCGAGGGCGACCGGCGCCCTACATCACGACGTCGGTAAGGCGCTGAGCGTCGGCCGCCGTGCGTATCTCACGCGCACCGGATCGCAGGCCAGCCGCC
>DAHUXU010000180.1 GCA_027307005.1 Gemmatimonadota bacterium | reverse complement strand
CGGCGCCGCGCGTCCGACGAATCGAACGTCACGCGATACGCGATGTTGCTGATCGGCGCCGACGTCGCCGCGCTCGTAGCGTTGCGCGCGGGTTGAGCAGGAGCGATCGCGACCCAACCGAACGACGCGGCGAGGATCGCGAGGCACATCGGGAGACGCATCGGATGTCCTCGGGGGATGGGCAGACGGCGTCCCAATATGGCCGCACCGCGGCGCCACGACAAACATTCGGGCGTCCGAATTGTGTGCGGCGCGATATTCCTTCGACAGTCCGGTATGTGGGCCAGGGCGACGTTCGGCATCGGCGGTGTTGGCTCCGCCCCGGCGTGGCCGCCGCGCCGGAGGTCGCCGATGCGCAGCGGTTGGGCGTGCGGGTGCGGAGGGCGCAACGGCGTGCCGGCCCAACGGCCCGGCCTTACGGAAGGCGGTGCTGGTCTCGCATATTGGGTGGTTCGCACGCGCCGCACGCCCGCGGAGTTAGGCGGCGCATACCGACCTTCTCCGAACGGAACGACGCGATCACCATGCTGCCCCCCACCGCAGTGGCCTTTCTCGAGCGATTGTTGGATACGCCCGGCCCGTCGGGCTTCGAATCTGCACCCGCGCGCCTGTGGCGCGAAGAAGCGGCGCGCTTCGCCACCGTACGGGGCGACGTCCACGGCAACAGCATGGCGACCGTCGAAGGCGGCGGCGCCCCGACCATCATGCTCGCGGGCCACATCGATGAGATCGGCGTCATCGTGCAGCACGTGGACGACGACGGGTACGTCTACATTGCGCCGATAGGCGGGTGGGACGTGCAGGTGCTCGTCGGCCAGCGCATCCGATTTCTCGGCGCCCAGGGCGATGTGTTCGGCATCGTGGGAAAAAAGCCGATCCACTTGCTGCGCGCTGACGATCGCGAAAAAGCGTCCAAGCTCACAGACTTGTGGGTCGACATCGGGTCGACGAGCGCGAAGGAGACCACGGCGCGTCTCAACGTCGGCGATGCCGGGGTGATCGATTCGCACACGATGACGTTTCCGAACAATCGAATCGTGTCACGGTCGATCGACGATCGCATCGGCGCGTTCATCGTGCTCGAAGCGCTGCGCCGCTACGCGGAGAAGCCCGGCGCGGCACGCGTCGTCGCGACGGCCACGACGCAGGAGGAGATCGGATATCGGGGCGGCGGCGCCGGCGTGAGTGCGGCGGCGATCGGCGCGCGGATGGCGATCGTGGTCGACGTCAGCTTCGCCACCGACCACCCGGGCATCGAGAAGAAGGAGCTCGGCAACCATCCGATCGGCAGCGGACCCGTGTTGACGCGCGGGTCGATCATTTCGCCGGTGTCTTTCCGCTTGCTGCGGGAAACGGCGGATGCGCTCTCGATTCCGTACACGCTGCAGGCGGCGGGGCGCGACACGGGCACGGACGCCGACGCCATTCACATCGCGCGGGAAGGCATTGCGACGGCGCTCGTCTCGGTGCCCAACCGGTACATGCACTCGCCCAACGAGCTGGTGAGCCTGGACGACGTGGATCACACCGCGACGCTGATCGCGGAGACGTGCCGCCGCGTGACGGCGGCCATCGATTTCACCGACCGTTAGGCACGTCGCGGGCGGCGGCGGCGCGTCACGCCGGTGTGGCCGTCGCGTCCCGCTTGCCGAGGATCACCCAGGACGCCGCGCCGCGAATGGCGGGCGACTTGTCGCGCAGCAGCGCCTGGAGCGCCTGCTGTGCGTTGGGCGAGCGCGCCTGGCCGATCGCGTGCACGGCGGCCACGCGCAAGGGCATCGGCCGCTGGCGCGCGAGCAGTCCCCGCTCGGTGCGCGCGAGCTCGACCAGTTTGTCGACGGATTGTGCGGTGCCCAACTGACCGAGCGCCGCGACCAGCGCGACCTGCACGCGCGAGTCGGCTTCCTTCTCCAGCGCCTTGATGATCGAGTGCACCGAGCGCTGGCCGCTCGCGGCCACGTGGCCGGCCTTGCCGATCTCGGCGGTCACCGGAGTGGTGCCGCGAGACACGCGGCCCCGGCGCGCGGAGCCGATGCGCGCCAACGCGTTGGCCGCCGCGGCGCGGATCCGGTCATCATCGTGATCGAGAAGCCGCATCAATTCGACTTCGGCCTCGACCACCTTGAGCTCGCCTAACAGCTCGGCGGCGTTGCGCACGACGTACCAGCGCGAGTCGCCGAGCATGTGGACCAGCGTCCGCACGCCGGTGCGCAGGCGGATCAGCGCGTCGTAGTAGACGCGCCGATCGCCGATCGTCGGCGCCGCGATCAGCGACTCGGCCAGCGCTTCGGCGCCCGCGTCCTCACACCGCGCGATGACCGCCATGTACTCGTCGTGCTGGTCGCGCCGACGCGGGAGAAGCGCCGTGACGCTGCGGAGAATGGGCGCCACCGCGATGCGCCGCAGCGCAACTCCGTATTGGCGGCGAATCGCGTCGTCCCCGAGCGCCGATTCGCGCACGACGATGCCGTGCAGCACGTCGGCTACGACATCGTGACGCGCGCGAGCTGACGCTTCGGCCACCACCTTGAGCAGCGCGTCCAGCTCGCGCGCCGCATCCGTGGGCGTCGTCACGGCATCGAGATGGCGGAACAGTGCGGTCCCGGACCCATTTTCGGTCTGCATGGACGTGAAGATGCCGAACATCTCGTTGAGCCGCGCGGTGGTAGCGATGGTCGCGCCGACATCGGGCTCGGGAGCGTGGCCGTTGCTCGCAGCGCTCTCGCCATTTCGCCCGCGGGCGGCCGGCGCAAACACGGCGATGTCGGGAATCACATCGGCGCCAAACGCAGGCGCGGCAGTGGCGATGACCGGCGCAGCATCGACCGATGTCAAGGTCACGTGCACACTGCGCGCTTCGAGCGCATCGAGCCGCGCGACCACGGAATGTCCGCCGTCGCCGGCAGTCGGCGCCGTCGCGAGAATGCGCGCCATGAGCAGCACATCCGCGGGCGAGGACGGCTGGTCGAACGTGACGGCGCTGACCGAGTGCCCGGCGAGCTGCGCGACGAGATCGTCGGCTTCGGGCGTCGCATCGCCTAACGGAGCACCGTTCACGTGCAGCCGTGCCCCGTGGACGCCGATCGTCACCGCGCCGGCGCGGGACGCATCGACGAGCAGGTGCAGCGACGCGAGCTGCAGGTCGTATGCGTCGCTGTCGTTGAGCAGCTGCGAGACGAGGCGAGCGAAGTGGCGTGCGAAGGTCGGTGCGTGATCCATGCCGGGCAGGACTCCTCGAGAGTGGCGCGGCCGCTCCCGCGCCCGTCAGCTCAGCTGTCGCGCCCGATGCGGGCACGTCCGATCTACTTAAGGACCAGCGAGCACGCTCACGCGTAACTGCCTCGCGCGCGGCAACTAAGCCGATGTTCGGCAGCTGGAACTGTCTCACGCGGAGGCATAACATACGCAGCACGTTCAACATCGCAGACGCATCCTTTCCTTCATGCTGCTCGCCTGGTCCTCAGCCGCGTACGTGGTGCCCCTGCCCCCCGGGCACCGGTTCCCGATGGCCAAGTACCGTCTGCTCAGAGACCGCGTGATCGACGACGGCATCATTGCCGAGTCGCGTGTGCTCGAGCCGGAGCGCGCCAGAATCGAGGACGTTCGCCTGGTACACACCGAGCGCTACGTGCACGACATCGACACGGGACACCTCGACGCCGCCGATGTTCGGCGGCTGGGGTTCCCGTGGTCGCCGGCGTTGGTCGAGCGGTCGTACCGATCCGTTGGCGGCACCGTGGCCGCATCGCGTGCAGCGTTGGAGCACGGCATCGCCATCAACCTGTCCGGCGGCACGCACCACGCGTTCGCGGATCACGGCGAAGGGTTTTGCGTGTTCAACGATGTGGCCATCGCGATTCGCGCGCTCCAGCACGAGGATCGCGTCGCGCGCGCCGTGGTCATCGACCTCGACGTGCACCAGGGCAACGGAACCAACGCGATCTTCACCGGCGACGAGCGCGTGTTTACGTTCAGCATGCACGGCGCGAAGAACTACCCGTTTCATCGCATGCCGGGATGCGTGGACATCGAGCTGCCGGATGGAACCGGCGACGACGCCTACCTCGAGGTCCTCGCCGGCGCCCTGCCCAACGCACTCCGCGCCGCCGATGCGCAGCTGGCGGTCTATCTCGCCGGGGCCGACGTCCTCGCCGGCGATCGGTTAGGCAGGCTGGGGCTGACGCACGCCGGGGTCGCGCGACGCGACGCGTTGGTGCTCGATGCGTGTCGCGAGATCGGCCTCCCGGTTGCCATCGTCCTGGGCGGCGGCTACGGCGCTCGACTCTCGGACACGGTCGACGCGCACGTGCAGACCGTCCGCCTCGCCGCTGCCTATGCCTAACGCGAAATGCCCCTGACGACGACCACGGCCGTCCCGCTCTTCTGGACATCGTACGGTCCGCGCGGCGCGCCGCGCCTCCTCGTGCTCCACGGCGGTCCCGGCGCGTCGCACGACTATCTGCTGCCGCAAATGCTGGAGTTGGCCGATCGATATCAGCTCGTGTTCTACGACCAGCGCGGGAGCGGCCAGTCGCGGACCACCGATCAGGCGCCGGTCACGTGGCGCACGCACGTCGACGACCTCGCGCGACTCGGTCCGGAGCTCGGTCTCGAGCCGCTGTCGTTGATCGGCTACTCGTGGGGCGGACTGCTCGCGTTGCTGTACGCCATAGAAGCGTATCGCGGCATCGGCCCGCGCCCGGCGCGCATGGTGGTGATCGATCCCGCTCCCATTTCGCGACCACTGCGTGAGTCCTTCGAAGCCGAATTCGCGCGACGACAGGCGTCGGACACCGTCACCAAGCTCCGCGAACAGCTCGCCGCATCCGGATTGCGCGAGCGTGATCCTGAGGCGTACCGGCAGCGCGCCTTCGAGCTCAGCGTTGCGGGCTATTTCGGAAACGCCGAACGCGCGCGCGCCCTGACGCCGTTTCGCATCATCGCGCGCATCCAGAAAGCCGTCTGGTCCAGCCTGGGCGACTATGACTTACGGAACGGACTCACCACGGTTCAATGTCCAACGCTGATCATTCATGGCCGGCTGGATCCGATCCCGCTCGAGTCGTCCGAGGAAGCAGCCCGGGCGCTACCGAACGCGCGCCTCGTGGTGCTCGACGAGAGCGGTCACGTACCTTACGTTGAAGCACCAGACGCCCTGTTCGCAGCCATCCGGCGATTCCTCGACGAAACCGCGTCGCTCGCATCTCCTTCGTCATCACCGCCCGAGACCACATGAGCGCTTCCGACGAGACGGTTCAGCCATATCTCGCAACGATCGAGGTTGGCGGCCGTCGGCTGGATGTATCCGTGCTCATCTCGTACGACGGAATCGAATATGGCGGCCGACTGTGGTTCGCCGAAACCGAATGGGAGGACGAAGGCATTCCGGACCGCGGCAATCTGCCGGGCCGGAGCCGACAAGAAGTCGAGCAGATGGCGCGCCACCTTACGGAAGAAGACTTGATCGCGCGCTATCGCCGAGCCGCGGCGAGTCGCAGACGATTCATCGCGCTGCGCTCGGTCACCGAGGATTTTCTGGCGAAAGTGCGATATCTGAATCAGGTCGCGATCTCGATGCGCGCGGGACTCATCGACACCGAAGGCGCAGCACAAGAAATCGACTACACCGAGCACCAACTGCACGAGCTCGTCCGTCAGTTCCGTGAGGTGGCCGGAGTCGAGCAGCGCGTCGAGGCGTGACCATGCGACGCCCCTCGTCGTGACGCCGATACCGCGCATCACGCCCTACGAGCTGATTCTCGAGCCGCTCGAGCACGACGCCTTCCCCGAGATTCGCGCCGAAGCGGAACAGCGGGGACGCGATGCGCTGCGGCACGACGACTTTCTTCTGTTGGGCGTGGTCGGCGCCACGCTTTCGTCGATGATCGCCGACGACGCGCCCGCGGAAGCAGTCGATCAGTACGGCGAGCTGCTCTGGCAGGGCTACCGATTCTGGGTCGCGGGGCGGCGCTTCTACTCGTTCGCCGACGCCATCACGTCGAAGCTCATCGCCCCGCGCTACGGCATGACGGGTTGGCAGTTGGCCGCCCCGCCGTCCTGCTACCTCCAATTTCCAAATCAACGATTCTGGACGCGCGTCGCGCCCGACGCCCCGTTCGAGCCCGTGGACGGATGCTTCGTGGCCGAAGACGAGTCACGCGTCGATGGACGCACGCAGGTCGAGCTGCGCATCCTTCTGGTACTCGGATTGCGACCCGAGCGACCGGGCCTGTCGCTCGTGATCGCGCACATGGATCTCGAACCGGGCGACGCCGAGCAGCGGGCGGCTGCGCCATGGGTTGCCGGAGAAGACGCATTCGCGGGGTCGCTTCCGGGCGGCGAACGGCGCGGGCTGCGCACGTTGTCGACGCAGGGCGAGCTCAAGACGCTCGTGCTCCGTTCCCTGCACGCACTCGATGCGAGGCCCAAGCTGCTCGTCGCACACGATGCGGCGGCATCGCCACCATCGGACTCGACGCGACTCGCGTACGTCGAGGTGCTGACCGGCGACAATGCGGGACCGGCTCATTCCACGGGCTGACGCAGCGCCGTATTTTGTCCGCATGTCTCCGCGCACTCGCGCCACGCCCAAGAAAAAGACGACGCCACGAGCTCGAGCGGCAAGGCCTCGCGTGCGCTCCAAAGCAACGGCAACGCCGGCGCGCGCCGAGGAATATTATCGCCGCTTGTCGCTGGCGTACCCGGACGCGCATTGCGCGCTCAATCATCGCAACGCGTATCAGCTGCTCGTCGCAACGATCTTGAGTGCGCAGTGCACTGACGTGCGCGTGAACATGGTCACACCCGCATTGTTCGCGAAGTATCCGAACGCAGCCGCGCTCGCCGACGCCGACCGCGAGACGCTCGAAGAGATGATCAAGAGCACCGGATTCTTTCGCAGCAAAGCAAAGAGTCTGTCGGGGATGTCGCGGGCCCTGGTCGAGCGGCACGGCGGGAACGTCCCGCGCACGATGGACGAGCTCACCGCGCTCCCCGGTGTGGGCCGCAAGACCGCGAACGTCGTGCTCGGCACCGCGTTCGGGGTCAACGACGGCATCGTGGTCGACACCCACGTGGCGCGACTCTCCAAGCGGCTTGGCCTAACGAAAGAAACGGATCCGATGAAAATCGAGCGCGCGCTCATTCCGCTCTTCCCGCGCGACCAGTGGACCATGCTGTCGCACCTGCTCATCGAGCACGGGCGCCGCATCTGCGAGGCGCGCCGACCGAAATGCGAGCAGTGTGTCCTCAATGACCTCTGCCCCTCATCACTCGTATGACTGCCAAG
>DAHUXU010000464.1 GCA_027307005.1 Gemmatimonadota bacterium | reverse complement strand
CGAGCACGTGGACGACACGATGTTCTATCGCGAGCGGAATCGGCGGATCTTCCGCGCGATGGTCGCGATCGTCGAGCGAGGCGATGTAGTCGATCCACTGCTGCTCGCCGACGAGCTGGCGCGTCGCGGCGACCTCGAGATCGCCGGCGGCAAAGAGTACATCGCGTATCTCGTCGACGCCGTTCCGACATCGGCGAACGTCGAATACCACGCACGGATCGTGAAAGAGAAAGCGCTGCAACGCCGTCTCATCGAGACGTGCACGGCGCTCATCACCCAGGCATACGAAGGACGCTCGACCGCCGCCGATCTCCTGGATGACGCCGAGCAGCGCGTGTTCCAGGTGAGCCAGCAGCGCGGCATGCAGGGCTTCACACGCATCAAGGAATTGATGTGGCCGACGATGGAGCGCATCGAAGCGCTGCAGCGTGGCGGCAAGACCATCACCGGTGTGCCGAGCGGCTTCAACGATCTCGACGAAATGACGTCGGGGTTCCAGAACGCCGATCTCATCATCGTCGCCGCGCGTCCGTCGATGGGGAAGACGTCGTTAGTCCTGAACATCGCGCAGCATGCCGCGATCGAGAAGCACACGCCGGTGGCGCTCTTCTCGCTCGAGATGAGCAAGGAAGCGCTCGTCCAGCGCATGCTCACGTCGGAGGCCCGCGTCGATGCCCAACGATTGCGCAAGGGCATGCTGCGCGACGATGACTTCACGCGCATGGCGCGCGCGGCCGGCACCCTGAGCGCGGCGCCGATCTGGATCGACGACACCGCCGGCATTTCGCTGCTCGAGATCCGCTCCAAGGCGCGTCGCCTGCGCGCCGATGCGAAGATCGAATTGGTGATCGTCGACTACCTGCAGCTCATTTCCGGGCCGTCGTCCGAGAGCCGACAGCAGGAGATCAGCTCGATCTCGCGCTCGCTCAAGGCGCTCGCCAAAGAGCTCAACGTGCCGGTGATCGCGCTGTCGCAGTTGTCGCGCGCCCCGGAGCAGCGCGCGGGCGACCACCGTCCGCAGCTCTCGGACCTGCGCGAATCCGGCGCGATCGAACAGGACGCCGACCTCGTGATGTTCATCTATCGGCAGGAAGTGTACGACGGCCCAACGGACAAGGACGGCAACTCGCTCGAGGGACGCGCCGAAGTGATCGTGGGCAAGCAGCGCAACGGTCCGATCGGATTCATCAACCTGTTCTTCCACAAGTCGTACACCCGGTTCGAGAACTACAGCGCGCGACGGGACGCGTAGTGGACACGGCATCGACCGCCGACGTCGGCGTCATCATCGTCGCGGCCGGCACGGGTTCGCGCACCGGCAGCACGGAGCTCAAGCAGTTTCGATGGGTGGCGGGCAAGCCGATGCTGCTGCACAGCGTGCAACGGTGCATGGAGCGCAGCGATGTCGCCGTGGTGGTCGCGGTGCTCCCGCGCTCGCACGCGGGCGATCCGCCGCCGTGGATCTTTCAATGCGATGTCGACCGGCTGCTCGTGTCGGCCGGCGGACGCGAGCGGGGCGATTCGGTGTACGCCGGCCTAACGGACCTCCCGCCCGAGGTGCGCGTGGTGGTCATCCACGACGCGGCGCGCCCGCTCCTCGACGCCGAGACGCTCGATCGCGTGATCGCGGTGGCGCGCAGCGGCTCGGCTGCCGTCGCCGGTCTTCCGGTGACGGACACGCTCAAGCGCGTGGACGCCGGCGATCGCGTGGTGGAAACGGTAGACCGCGCGCAGATGTGGCGCGCGCAGACGCCGCAGGCCTTTCCGCGCGACATGATCGAGCGCGCGTACGCCGACGCCCGCGCGAACGGCATCCGCGCCACCGACGACGCCGCGCTCTGCGAGCGGTTAGGCATGCCCGTCGTCCTCGTGCGCGAT
>DAHUXU010000158.1 GCA_027307005.1 Gemmatimonadota bacterium | reverse complement strand
GACAGACTAGCAACATCCGCGCGCAAATAATCCGCATACCCCACCGCAATCACCCCGATGCTCGCGCTTACCAAACACGCGCCATGCACAGCAGCTGCGATCAGCGACTCCACCCGGTCCGGATCTGAAATACCGGCGAAGCCGATCTTCAGGTAGGCCAGGCGATGAGTGGCCGCCCGTCGTGCGGCCAATGCGACGGCCACCTCGTCGCTCGCGTCGCCAAGCGCCGCGCTCACCGGCAGCCGGCCATCCACGGCCCTCACGATTTCGCCCAAGGCGCGCGCACTCACGGCGCCAAGCGGGCCCGCAGCAGGATCCTTGGCGTCGATGATGTCCGCGCCGCCCGCGAGCGCCGCCTCCGCCTCCACACCGCTCGACACACTGATGAGAAGCCGCATCGATGCTCTCCCTGTCCCTCGCCCTCGAGTCCCCTTGTGACGCGTCGCCACGCCGGTCATGTTTGCGCTCCGGGCTACTCTACGGAACCCGCGGCACGGAGGCAACCGGTTGACCGATCGACACGCTGGCGCCACGAGATCCGGCGGCGCCGGCCAGGCGCTGGCAGGCACCAGCGTGGTCGTGACCGGCGCCTCGACAGGGATCGGCCGCGCCATCGCGCTCGCCGTCGCCCAGGCCGGCGCAGACGTCGCGATCACCTATCGCAGCGAAGAACGCGAAGCCAGATCCACGGCGGCCGAAATCGGGCGCCTGGGACGTCAGGCGCACGTGTTCAAACTCGATCTGGCTGACGCCGCTTCGATCGCCGACCTGGCCGCCGACGCCCGGCGGGCCCTCGGGCGCCTCGACGTGTGGGTGAACAACGCCGGCGCCGACATCCTCACGGGTCGCGCCGCCAACATTCCCGACGCGAAGAAGCTCGACCTGCTTCTGTCGGTCGACCTTCGGGGCACCATCCTCGCGTCCTGGGAAGCCACGCGGGCGATGCGCGAACAATCGTCCGGCGGCGTTATTCTGAACATGAGCTGGGACCACGTCCTCACCGGGATGTCAGGACGCAATCCGGAGATGTTCTCGGCGGTCAAAGGCGGCGTGATGGCGTTCAGCAAGTCGCTCGCCCGCACGGTGGCGCCGCACATCCGGGTCAACGTCCTCGCTCCGGGTTGGATCGACACGGAGTTCGGCGGCGGACTCGACGCCGTTAGGCGACGCAAGATCGCGCGGACGATTCCGCTCGCGCGCTGGGGCACGCCGGCCGACGTCGCACGCGCTGCCGTGTTTCTCGCGTCGCCCGACAGCGCGTATCTGACGGGCCAGACGCTCTTGATCGGCGGCGGAGCCGTGATGTAGCTCGCCTTTAGTTAGGCAGACCAGACGCCGCGGTGGCGGCTCGTTCAATCGGCAAGGAGCACGACAATGGTCGCGAAAGACACCACCTACACCGATGACCAGATCGCCGAGAAGCTCCGCGATCTCCCGGGATGGTACTACGAAGACGGATGGATCCGACGCCAGTACAAGACCGACGGCTGGCCGACGACCCTCATGCTCGTCAACGCCATCGGCTACGTCGCCGAGGCCGCGTACCACCACCCGGATCTCTCCGTCACCTGGGCCAAAGTGTGGGTCAAGCTCAAGACGCACAGCGCCGGCGGCATCACCGACAAAGACTTCGCGCTCGCGAAACGCATCGAGGAGTGCTCGCTCTGGCGACCGTCGGGATCGCCGCTCGAGGGGACACCCAACAAGTTCGTGCGCGGCGGCGATCCCAAGTAGCCGCCTAACGCCGTGAGCGACCGAGCGGTCACACCCACCCGCGTACTGTTCGTCACGGGGCGGCTGGCAGAACCGGCGCTCCGGCGCACGCTCGATCGCATGACGCCTCCGTTCGCGTTCGACGTCGCCGTCATGCACATCACCGTCGCGGCGCTCATGACCACACCGTGGATCGCGCGCTTCCTTCCTGCGCCGCCCGCATCCGGTACCGATCTCGTCCTCATTCCCGGCCTCTGCGAAGGCGACACCGGCGTCATCGCCGAGCGCATGGGCGTCCGTGTCGCCAAGGGACCGAAAGACCTGCGCGAGATTCCCGAGTACTTCGGCCAGGAAGCGCTGCACCGCGACTACGGCGCCCAGGACATCGAGATCCTCGCCGAGATCAACAATGCGCCGCGGTGGTCGCGCGAGGCGCTGCTCGCTGAAGCGCACCGGCTGCACGAGTCGGGCGCCGATGTCATCGACATCGGTTGCACGCCGGGACTCGCGTTCCCCGAGCTGGCGCCCCTCGTGCGCGAGCTCGTAGCGGCCGGCATGCGCGTCAGCGTCGACAGCTTCGACGCCGGCGAAATCATGACGGCGGTCGACACCGGTGCGTCTCTCGTCCTCAGCATCAACGGCTCCAACCTCGCGGTCGCGCGGCAGCTCGCCGGCCGCGGCGTGCGCGTGGTCGCCGTGCCCGACTTCGGCGCCTCGCTCGACACGCTCGAGCCGACCATCCGGGAGTTGTCGTCGTTAGGCATTCCGTATCTCATCGACCCGGTCATCGACCCGATCGGCTTCGGCTTCGTCGCGTCGCTCGAGCGCTTCATCGACACCCGGCGGCGGCATCCCGAGGCGCCGATGATGATGGGCATCGGCAACATCACCGAGCTCACGGCCGCCGACACCACCGGCGTCAACGCGATCCTCATTGCGATGTGCGAGGAGCTCGGCGTGCGCATGGTCCTGACGACGGAAGTCATCGGCTGGGCGCGCGGCGCCGTACACGAGGTGGACATCGCGCGACGCCTCATGCACTACGCGATCCGCAACAAGGTCGCGCCGAAGCACATCGATGACCGGCTCGTCACGGTCAAGGATCAACGCATTCTGTCGTTCAGCGATGACGAGCTCCGCGAGCTGCAGTCGCACATTACCGATCCGAACTTCCGGATCTTCACCGATCGGGAGTCGATCGTCGTGCTCAACCGCGACCTGTTCGTGCGCGGCACGGACATCCAGCAGATCTTCTCACAGTTAGGCGTGACCGAGGCCACCCACGCCTTCTACCTCGGCAAGGAGCTGGCGAAAGCGAAGCTCGCCATCACGCTCGGCAAGACGTACCGGCAGGAAGGCCAGCTCGACTGGGGCTACCTCACACCCGCCGACGACGCGGTCGCCGAGCACGTCCGCCTAACGCAACGGTCGCGCCGCGCCGAGCGCGCTGCCCGCGCGCGCGAGGGAGGGGAGCCGCCCGACACCGGATCCGAACCCGCGTGACCCTCCCGCTCGTCGAGGAGCTCGTCCCGCCGCCGGACCCCGCGTCCGCGTGCGCCGCCCTCGCCGGACTGCCGTACGTGTTGTTCCTCGACAGCGCCACGGCCCACACCAGCGCCCGCGACGCCGGCGCCCGCGACCGATATTCGTTTCTCGCCGCCGATCCGGCGATCGTCGTCCGATGCAAAGCGGGCCGCGCCGAGCGCATCGACTATCGCGATGGTTCGCGCACTGCGGTGCCCGGCCACGGCCTGGCGGAAGTCCGGCGTCTGCTGCAGCCCTTCGAATCGGAGCCCGTGCCCGGCCTGCCGCCGTTCCAGGGAGGCGCGGCCGGTTACATCGCATACGATTGGGGGGCAGTGCTCGAACGTCTCCCGGCGCCGCGCTACGACGATCTGGCGATCCCCGATGTCGTCATCGGGCTCTATGACTGCGTCGTCGCCTGGGACCACGACGAGCACCGGGCCTGGATCATGTCGTCGGGCGCACCCGACGAAGGACCGGCGCGCGCGCGGCGCGCGCGCAACCGCCTAACGGAACTGGCGCGCCGCCTGGCGCAGCCGCATGCACCGCCCGGCGGCCGGTTGTCCGTTAGGCGCGCAGCGGCCCGCGCGCCGGCGTACCCGGTCACCGACATCGCCGCGTCGCAATCCATCGACCTTCGATCCTCGTTCACACACCGCGGCTATCTCGACGCGGTCACGCGCGTGCGCGAGTACATCGTGGCCGGCGACATTTTCCAAGCCAATGTCTCGCAACGGCTCGAGGCGCCGCTGCGCGAGTCCACCTGGTCGCTGTACCAACGCTTGCGCACGCTCAATCCGGCGCCGTTCTCGGCCTACCTCGCCTTCGAGGAGCTCCACGTGCTCAGCGCGTCGCCGGAGCGCTTCCTGCGCCTCGACGCGGCACGCCGCGTGGAAGCACGGCCGATCAAAGGCACACGCCCGCGCGGCATCCACCCGGCCCACGACGCCGCGTTGGGCCGCGCGCTCGCCGACAGCGCAAAGGACCGCGCCGAAAACCTCATGATCGTCGACCTGCTCCGCAACGACTTGTCGCGCGTGTGCGCGCCGAGCTCCGTGCGCGTGCCCGAATTATTCGCACTTGAACACTATTCAACCGTACACCACCTCGTGTCGACCATTACCGGCGAGCTCGAGGACGGCCGCGACGCCGTCGATCTCCTCACCTCCACGTTCCCCGGTGGTTCCATCACCGGCGCACCCAAGGTCCGCGCCATGGAGATCATCGCCGAGCTCGAGCCGTCCCGCCGCGGCGTCTATTGCGGCTCCATCGGCTACATCTCCACCACGGGCGTCATGGACACCAGCATCGTCATCCGCACCTATCAGGCGATCGGCGACACGGTGTACTTTAGTGTAGGCGGCGGCATCGTCGCCGACTCCGATCCCGAACAGGAGTACCGCGAGACTCTCGACAAGGCGCGCGCGCTCATCGATGCCCTGGCGCTCACCGCGCCGGCGCACCGCTGAGCCCGCGAGCCAACGCACCCGGCGTCCGTCATGATTCTGCTCATCGACAACTACGACTCGTTCGTCTACAACCTCGCCCGCTACGTGCGCGAGTTGGGCAGCGAGCCGCTCGTTCGTCGCAACGACGCCATCTCCCTCGATGAGATCGCCGCGCTCGCGCCGGAACGGATCATCATCTCGCCGGGGCCCTGCTCGCCCGCCGAGGCCGGCATGTCCACCGACCTGATCCGCTGCGTCGGCCGCCGCATTCCGATCCTCGGCGTTTGCTTGGGACATCAATGCATCGGCGCCGCCTACGGCGCCGAGATCGTGCGGGCGCGCGTCCCGTTGCACGGCAAGACGTCGCGCATCCATCACGATGGCAGCGGCGTCTTTACCGATCTGCCGTCGCCCTTCATCGCGACGCGATATCATTCGTTAGTCATCGCGCCCGCCTCGCTGCCGTCGAGTCTTCGCGTGACGGCGACGTCCGATGACGGCGAGATCATGGCCGTCGAGCACCGTGAGCATCCCGTGGTCGGCGTGCAGTTTCACCCGGAGTCGGCGCTCACCGAGCACGGCTATCGTCTGCTCGACCGGTTTCTTCACGGCGATCGTGCGCGGGGCGAAACGCTCCCCGATCGCGCCGACCTCGCGTTCGCCGCGCCCGA
>DAHUXU010000116.1 GCA_027307005.1 Gemmatimonadota bacterium | reverse complement strand
TCGCACTTCGGCATCATGGATACGTGCGGCTTTCCGAAGGACAACTACTACTACTATCAGGCACAGTGGGGCTCGGCGCCCGTGCTCCACGTTTTCCCGCACTGGAACTGGGCCGGACACGAAGGGCAGCCGATCGAGGTGTGGTGCCATACGAATCTCGAGCGCGTCGAGCTGTTCCTGAACGGCGCGCGCGTCGGCGGCGGCGCGGAGCGCGTGCCGCCTAACGGACACGCGGCGTGGCACGTGCCGTTCGCGCCCGGCGTCCTCGAGGCGCGCGGCTACCGCGGCGGCCGCGTCGTGCTCACGGCGCGCCGCGAGACCGCCGGGGCGCCGGCCGCCGTCGCGCTCGAGGCCGACCGGATTCGACTGACGGCAGACGGCATGGACGTGTCGGTGGTCGCGGCGCGCATCGTCGACGCCAGGGGCCGGACCGTGCCGACGGCATCGAACCGCGTGACCTTCGGCGTCACGGGACCGCTGGCGGTGATCGGTGTGGGGATCGGCGATCCCAGCTCGCACGAGAGCGACAAGGATACGTCGCGCAGTGCGTTCAACGGGCTCTGTTGCGCGATCGTGCAGGCGGGAACGGAGCGCGGACCGGCGAAGGTGACGGCGGCGGCGGACGGATTGCGCGGGTCGGCGATCGACGTCGTCGTCGGTTAGGCAGCGATCACCACGCCGGCGGATCTGCGATCACCGCCTGGTGTACGACGCCGTGGCCGTTTGCGGCGTCTGGGTGATCCCGTAGAAGATGACGGACCCCTGGAGGTGATTCGGCGCGGTGAGCGTTCCGGTGAACTGCCCGGTGATCCCTCCTCCGTTCTCGAACTGGAAGATGAGCGACAGCAGCGGCGGACTCGCGGCGGTGGGCGGACTGAAGCTGCCGCTGATGTCGACCGGCATCGGCACATCGACGCCCATCGACGAGCCCGTACCGGCGACGGCACCATCGTGCTGCGACAGGTGCATCGTCTGCGGAGACAAAATCGTCGCCGTGTCGAGCGACCACACACCGGCAACCGACGGCTCGACGGGAGACATGCTGGACGGCGAGCAGGCGACTACGGCGCCGAGGGCCATTGCGCACAAGAAGAATCGCACGGGTGACCTCGCTACGAAGGGCATCCGCTCGATACACCGGTCGCCGGGCCGAAGTTTCCCGCGGGCTCGCGCTTCTCAGGGAGAAGAGACTGGCGCTGCCAGCGCCGATACGCGGGCCCAATCGGAGAGCGGGGCGTGCTCGGCCGCGACCCTGGACGGCGCGACTCCCGTGCGCCTAACGGCAGCCACGATGTCGTCCACGTACTGGGTGGGCGCGCGCAGATCCTGGATGTAGTCGCTCGCCCACAGGAACCGCGCCGGCCGGATGAAAGCAGCCAGCGCGACTTCGCTCGCCGCGCCGTCGATCGGGAACACATCGATATCGCCGCCCGCCAGCGACATCGAGTCGCTCACCGCACGGAACCGGAAGACGGCGCGCGACCGATGGCGTTCCAGCGCATCGGGCGCGAGGGTCCACCGCCGGTTCACGACTCGCTCCAGAAATGCGCGCGATGCGCGATGCGAGACGATCGTCGCGCCGCGGGCGACCCAGGCGCGCACACCCGCCACGTGCGGCCACGCGAGATCGGTCACCACCACCACGATGGGATGGCGGCCCGGGAACAGCGTCGAGATCCACGTCGAGTCTTGCCGCACGCGCTCCTCGCCCTGGGTGGCGTCGAACACGTACACGGTGTCGCGGTCCAGCGCCACGACCTCGCCGTAGCCGGCGTTGCGCAGCACGAACACATTGTCGCTCACGCGCGTGGTATCCGGACGGTTCGGCGCCAGGAACGCGGCGATCGCCGGCGTCATCGCCGTCTCGTGCGCCGGCACGGCGAGCGACGGCGCGCTGTCGCGCGGCGCCAGACGCCTCACGCCAAACGTGCGCGCGATCTGCGTCTCGCCATCTTCCATGCGGAACGCGGCGCCGGGAAGGTGCGCGTCCTGGACGCGCTCCCACGTCGACCACACGAACTCCACGTGCACCTGGCCCCACAGGTAGTGCGGCTCCTCGCGGTCGAGCTTCTCCGGGTATCCCGACTTGGGATCCAGGTACAGCCGCTCGGGTCCCCGCACGCCGCGTCGCGAGAGCACGATGCGCGGGTAGTCACGGTACGTGCATCGTTCCGCGACGCGCACGTCTGTCGCCTCCAGCCAGTCCGTTAGGACTGCCCACACATCGAGCGGGCGGGTCTGGTACAACGCACCGTGCAGCGCGGGATTCGGCACGAGCGCCGTGTCGCGCACGAGATACGACGCGCGCTCGTCGCCGATGGTGGTGAGACCATACTCGTATCCGGCGATGGTCGAGTGCGATGTCGTACGCTGCACGCCCGATGCGGGATCGAACCACTCATCGAGCGACTGGACTTCGGCGAGAAACGGCGGATACGTGCGATCGGATTCATATGCGTGCTGCACGACATCGTAGCCGTGCACTTCGAGCACGGTGCGCCGAGCGGTGTCGAGTCCGGTCGCGGTTGCAGCGCGAACGAGGAGCGCGTGCGCGTCGAGGCCGGACACGGGGCGACATCCGCCCGTGTCGGCGAGCGCTGCCACGAGCGCAGTGATCAGGAGCAGGGGCGTCATGACGCGCAATTCATGCGCGCCGAGCACCGCGCCGCAAGCGCGCTGTCGCGAGCGGTGCACTTGCCGTTGCGAGCGGTCGCGAGTCCCTTGCACCGCGCGCCGGCCCAACCGATCATGATCGCCATGAGTCCCGAGCGCTCGTCGCATCGCGCGAACGCAGATCATCGCTGGATACCGGCGTGGCAGATCGCGGCGATCTGGCTGATCCCGACGTTGCTGTCGACGGCGGAAACGGTGATCTTCGCCGCGCAAGCCGGCCGGCCGATCCCCGCCTGGCGCGCGTTCATCGGCGAGGCGCCGCAATGGCTCGGCTGGGCGCTCCTAACGCCGGGCATCCTGGCGCTGGCCGAACGCTTTCCTCTCCGGCGGCCACTCGAGGCGGTGTCGGTCGCGGTGCACGTGCTGGCCAGCCTCATCGCCGGCGTGCTGCTGGCCCTGGCCGACGCGCTCGTGAACGCATGGGCCCGCCCGTCGAGCCAAGGACTCTGGGCCGCGGCCCGCGGATGGTTCCTCGGCGGCCTCGCCGCGACGACGCTTGTCTACTTCGCGATCGTCATCGCCGGCTATGCGTGGCGCAACGCGGCGCGCCTCAGAGAGCGCGAACGCGAGGCCGCCGCCCTCGAAGCCGAGCTCCGGCGGGCGCAGTTAGGCGCGCTGCGCATGCAGCTCCAGCCGCATTTCCTGTTCAACAGCCTCAACGCCGTGATGGCGCTGGTGCGGGACCGCGACACCGAGCGCGCGTTAGGCGCGCTGGCCCTCCTCGGCGACGTGCTCCGCGCGACGGTCAACGCCGGCGACGCGAACGAGGCTACCCTGGCGTCGGAGCTCGATTTCGTGCGCCAGTACCTGCGCATCGAGCAGATGCGGTTCGGCGACCGGTTGGCCGTGACGTTCGACACCGACGCCGCGCCCGCCGACGCCATGGTGCCGGTGTTCATCCTGCAGCCCTTCGTCGAGAACTCGCTCAAGCACGGCGTATTGCACGGACGCGAACGCAACGCCATCGCGATCGGCGCGTCCGTGGATGGCGGATCGCTCGTGCTGTCGGTGCGCGACGACGGCCGCGGTCTGTCATCGTCGGGCAACGGCTCCGGCGTCGGCATCGCCAATGCGCGGCGCCGCTTGGAGCACCTGTACGGCGCGAGGGCGACGCTGACCGTCGGTCCCGGTGCGGACGGACGCGGCGTGCACGTCATGATCGCGATCCCGTTCACTCGCGCGCAGCCGCGCCGCGCGGCGGTGGCGTCCGCGTCATGATTCGCGCGCTCATTGCCGACGATGAGGAGCTCTCGAGGCGCGCGCTGCGGCAGCTGTTGTCTCGTCATGCCGATGTCGACATCGTGGCCGAGTGCAGCGATGGCGACGAGGCGCGCACCGCCGTGGCGTCGCTGCACCCCGACCTGGCGCTGCTCGACGTGCGCATGCCGCTCGGCACCGGACTCGAGGTGGCGCGCGAGCGGTGGAACGGCGATCGGCCGATCATCGTGTTCGTGACGGCGTTCGATCAGTTCGCGCTGCCGGCGTTCGATGTGGAGGCCGCCGACTACCTGACGAAGCCCTTGAGCGAGACCCGCTTCGACGCGATGCTCGAGCGGGTCCGCCGCCGGTTATCGGTTAGGCAGATACCCGCGCGCGCCGCCGCCCGGGCGGCGGTCCCGCTCGTGGCTCGGGTGGGAACCGCC
This sequence comes from Gemmatimonadota bacterium, assembly GCA_027307005.1. Lineage (GTDB taxonomy): Bacteria > Gemmatimonadota > Gemmatimonadetes > Gemmatimonadales > Gemmatimonadaceae > JADGGM01. The sequence goes on along the minus strand of DAHUXU010000116.1, from coordinate 5,303 downwards.
GATCTCGTGATCCCGCTCGAATCGGTGGACTACATCGAGGCCGACGACGTGTACGCGGCCGTCGTCGCCCGCGGCAAACGGCAGTTGGTGCGGACGTCGCTGGATGCGCTCGAGCAGACGCTCGATCCGCTGGTGTTCGTACGCGTGCACCGCTCGTACATCGTGCGAGTGGATCGCGTTGCCGCGCTGCGGCGGCGGGGCGCTCGCGTGGAGCTTGTCCTGACGAGCGGTGCGATCGTGCCGGTGAGCCGGCGGCGCCGGGCGGCCGTGGCGCGGCTCTTCGCCGGCCGTTAGGCGCTGCTTATTCCGCAGACTCCGCCGTGCCGCGGTCCAACTCCGCGGCCAGCGTGCGAAAGAGCTCGCTCGTGCCCTCGGGTCCGGACACCGTGAGCGTCAAGGATTCCGTGCCCGCCGGGATCTCCAGCACGAAATCGAGAAACGGACAGCAGCGGCGCTCGCGCTCGATGACCGATGCGATCCGCGCGATCGAGCCATCGGTCAGATCGAACGTTAGGCGCAGCCCCGAGTCGGCGGGCACTGCCGTGCGCGCGCTGCGTAGCAAGCCGGGCAGCAGCTCGCTCGCGGCGCGTCGCAGCTCCTCGGGGGTCAGGCGACAAGCGATCGGCGTGCCGTCCATATCTCAATGGTAACCGCCTCGACGCGGGAAGGGGCGGACGGTATTCTGGAAGCCGGCGATCAGCCAGTGCCCGGATGGCTTCGCCCTGGCGATTGGCGACTGCCGCGATTGCCGCTTCGTCTTGCTGCTGAGCGGCCGCCGAGGTCTGGAAGCTCGGCGCGGCAACACTGCCGAGTACTGTCAGGATCCGGGATACGGATCGGAGCCATTCAGGAGCGATAGCCCCGCTTCAATAGCATGTCACCAGCCTTCTCGAACTCGCTCGGCGACGGGATCGCAAAATCGAGCGCGTCCGCGTACCGCGTCACGATGTTGAATGCCGACGCGACGGCGATCGCATCCGTCAGTGCTTCGCTCGTCACCCCGGCGCGCAGCACCGTCCGTGCATCCTCCGCCGACAGGTCGGCAGGGTGCAAGGTCATCTTCTCCAGAAAGCCGAGTGTCGCTCTCAAGCCGTTCGTGATTGGAGCGGCGCGATAGTCTGCGAGGGTCTGATCGATTGTAGGGCGCGCGAGCTGCTTCGCCGCGACTGCGCTGTGTGCGCCAACGCAAAACTCGCAGGAGTTCCACTTCGCAACCATGGCCGCCATCAGTTCGCGTTCGCCGATGGTCCAACTGCTCGACCCCCGCATGGCCGCGTGGGTCCATGCGCCGATCGGGCGGCCGAAATCCTTGTGATAGAAAGCCACGCGGGCGGCATCGGGCAGCCGCATGCGCATGACTGTCGAGATGAAGCCAATGAGTAGGCGATTCCCGAAGCTGGAGCCGCGCTCGACTTCAGGAAGACGCATCGTTTGCCTCGGCCAGGGCCTGCATTGCGAGTCGCCAGCGCAGCAGTCCGGCGCCCGCCGCGGCAGCCAAGGTGACCTCGAACGCGGCCTTCTCGCTGCCTAACGCTGTGCGAACGGTTGCGACCTGCGCGTCCGTAGTGCGGTGGGCGGCGGCGCCGATCTGTCGCGCAAGCTCATCGTACGGCGGTTCCGTGGGAGGACCCCCGGCTGCTCTCGCCGCCACCGCTTGGCGCAATGTCGGCGTGGTCGCAGCAGGGGCTTCGAGAACGGCTCGCCGAACCGCTTCTGCTAGCGCGCGGTGGTCAGGCCGTGTCGATCCATGCATATGAAGACCCGCGATCTCGCGGTTCGGATGCCCCGCCGCCGTCGGAGAGCGAAACGATGCACCGCCGCTCCGCCGGCTCGCCGCACTGCGCGCCGTGCCATGGTGCGGGCACCGTGCTGGACCTCGAGCCTGAGGAAGGGATCGGTCGAGGTGTCGGGCGCGGCCGATTGCGCGGACGCGGCGTGAGCGTGCGTCAGCGCGAGCGTGGCGAAAAGCAATCCGAGGACACGTAGCTTCATGGAGGGCTCCCAGAGGCTGGCTGAATCTAGCGAGCACAGGATCGCGTTGGCGAGCGTTTCAACTCGTCGAGCTTTCCGTCAGCATCGCGATTCTAGCGACGCATTGAAGTCCGATCATCGCTCTCATTCTCTGCTCTCGTCTCGAGGGGTTTGTTCGGCGACCAGCCGTTTCACTGCATACCGAAGCGCCACCACGGCTAACGTCGCCATCTCCAGGGGGCGTTGCTTGGCGAGCGTCGTGGCGTCGCAAGTACTTCTCGCGGCGGCGTGCTCCACCGTTGAGCAGTTGGGCCTTGCGAGCGGCCTGTGTTTTGTTCGTGCGTGTGCCAAACAACACGCACGCACGGCTGGCAACGTGGCGGTCGGAATGGTTGAACGCTTGCGCATGCTGCACATGCGCGCCTCCGCGCGAAACTGCTGGCTCTGACCCTCATCGCCGATATCGCAGGTCAGACTAACGCTGTGTCCGCCGGCGGTTGAGGAACCGAGCGGTCCTGGACGCAGACCCACATTTTCGCCGTGATTCGACCCATCAAAGAAGAGATGGCGGCGCGGTTCCGGTTCCTCCTCGGCGTCGCGGCGACGCGTTTTTCGCCGGGGGGACGGTTTCAACACTCGATAGGAATATTTCGGACACTTTCGCTACGGACACCGCCGTGCGCGTCGCGCTGGGGACGATAAAACGGTAGTCCAGCTGGCCCCGTTACTCTGAACGGGCCATCGAGTTACGGAAGGGTGGCTGAGCGAGCGCACGTGATCACGCTCACGCAGGAACGCAGGTCAACCGAACCGCGTCCTCGCCGATCAAATCGTTAGCCACAAGCCTCAGCGGTGGCCGCGGACCCGCAAAGAACGGCGTCCCGCCACCAACCACCACGGGCCGGAAGTACAGTCGATACTCGTCGATCAGCCCCCAGTCGGTTAGGCTTCGAGCCAGGTGCGGCCCGCCAACGTGAATCTCCCCGTCGAGCCGGGACTTCAGCGCGCGAATCTCCGCTTCGAACTTGTCGCCGATGAGCGTCGCGTTAGGCCCGACCGACTCGAGCGACCGCGACACCACCCACTTGGGCTTGCTCCGCCACACGTCCGCAAACTCGCGGTCCTGCGCGTCCCAGTCCGAGTGGTCTTCGTCCCAATACCGCATGATCTCGTACATGCGGCGACCGTATACAGTCCCGGTCATGCCGCGCACCAGCTCCCAAAAATGACGAGAGAGCATCGGACCAGGTGGCCCTAATACCATGTGGTCGACATAGCCGTCCAAGGACTGCTGCAATCCGAATACGATCTTCGCCATACGACAACGCCTCCATGCCGTGTTGTTCGAGGGTCTCCGCACCGTTCACGTCACGCTGAAGTACGCGGCGCCACAGCAGCGTCGTGACGGCGGTCGCCAACAACCCCTGCTCGGCCACGACCACCGCCGCCAGAATCGCGGTGTCGATCCCACAAGCACCCGGCGGTCGCCAGCGCAATCGTCGGCAATATTCGGTGTGTTTCGCGCCCGGGCAGAGTCGTCATTCACTGGAGATTATCCCGGCGCGACGATTTCTTGAAGATTCCGCTCGATGTCGCGAACCGGCGGCCGGCTCCGACAGCAGCGGCCCTCCGAACCCAGGTGCCGTCGTCCGCTGTCGTATCCCACTGCGACATTGTTATCCGGATTAGCTCCGAGATCGCCTAAATGCGCACCGACCAGTCGTCGCCACTCTACTCCGCCAAGGATCTCCTCAATTTCCTCGGCTGCACCCACTCCACAGCTCTGGACCTCCTCGCCCTACAACACCTCGTTGCGCCGCCTTCCGACGAAGATGATGCCTACCTCGATCTTCTGAAGAAAAAAGGCATCGATCACGAGCGCGCCTACCTCGAACAGCGCCGCGCCGAGGGACGGTCGCTGTGTGAAGTGCCGCGATTGGACTCGATTGATGCCATGGCTGCGGCAACCTCGGACGCCATGCGAACGGGCGTCGACCTCATCTATCAAGGCGCACTCGTCAGCCGGCCGTGGCACGGCTATTCCGACTTCCTCCTCCGCGTCGACACGCCCTCCGCGCTCGGCGCCTACTCCTACGAGGTCGCCGACACCAAACTCGCACGCACCGCCAAGCCAAAGCACGTCCTTCAGCTCTGCCTCTATTCCCGACTCGTCGGCCTCGTTCAGGAGCTCATGCCCTCGACAGCACACGTGGTGCTCGGCGACGGCAGCACCTTCAGCTTCCGGCTGGAAGACTACGTCCACTATTGCGATGCGGCGTGCGAGCGGTTCCTAACGTTCGTTGGTGCTAACGAACGCGCCACGACGCCCGAGCCGTGCGCCCACTGTGACACCTGCCGCTGGTCGGATCGCTGTACGGCGCATTGGGAACATACCGATGACCTGACGCTCGTCGCGCGCATGAGCCGCACCCTGGCAAGGAAGCTGCGCGCGGACGGCGTTGCCACGTTGACCCAGCTCGCCCGGTTGCCGACCGACCGCAGAATCGACGGAGTCCAACCGCGAACGCTCGAAAACGTGCGCGAGCAGGCGCTCCTCCAACTCGGCAAGCGCCTAACGGGTGAAAACACGATCGAGGTGTTGCCGCTGCAGCCGCGCCGCGGATTCGCCCGCTTGCCGCCCCCGGACGACGGCGACCTGTTCTTCGACATGGAGGGCGATCCGCTCTACTCCGCCGACTCATCCCTGGAGTACCTCTTCGGATTCGCATACCTCGAGAACGGCAACACCCGATTCAAGGGATTCTGGGCGCTCGATCGCGCGGGCGAGAAGAAGGCGTTCGAGGATGCAGTGGACTTCATCGTCGACCGTCTAACGCAGTACCCGAATGCGTACGTCTATCACTATGCGCAGTACGAGGAAACCGCGTTACGGCGCCTCGCTCGCCAGTACGGGAAGTCGAAGCGAGCACAGGACGACGCGCTCAAGCGGCTCGCTCAACAACACGGCACGCGTGAAAACCAGGTCGACGACCTCCTCCGCAATCGCAAGCTCGTCGACTTGTACAAGGTCGTCCGCGAAGGCATTCGCGTCTCGGAGGACTCGTACTCCCTCAAGAACCTCGAAGTCTTCTTCGCGCCCGAGCGGACTCAGGACATTCAGGAAGGCAATGCCAGCATCGTTGCGTTCGAGCGCTGGTTGGCCCTCGGCGACGACAAGATCCTGGGTCAGATCGAGCAATACAACGAGTTCGATTGCAGATCCACGCGGCTGTGTCGTGACTGGTTGCTCCAATCACGTCCTGAGAATGTCGAGTGGTTCGATCCGGCAAAGGAGAAAGTCGCGGACGACGCCGAGCGCGAGCAAAAACGAC
>DAHUXU010000453.1 GCA_027307005.1 Gemmatimonadota bacterium | reverse complement strand
CGCGATCGCCCGCTCGAGCGCCGGCCGATGTGCGGCGCCGAGCTCGGCGTCGATGATGTCGGTGAGCCATGCATGCCGCGAGTCGGCGGCCGACTCGAACAGGCGATGCCCGGCACGCGTGACGGAAATGACGCGTTTGCGCGCATCCGATGGATCCTGTCTCGTTTGCAGGAGCCCGGCGCGCACGAGCGCCGCGACGTGTTGGGCAATGGCCTGCTGGCTCACGTGCTCGGCCGACGCGAGCGCGGAGGCGGTGGCGGGGCCGCCATCTCGCAGCCGCTTGAGGATGGCGAGATGGGAGATCGGCAGCTGCTTGGCGCGGTCCGGGCGGGTTTCGCGGAGACGGTCCCGCAGGCGCTTGATGACGACGGCGAGGCGAACGGCCATCGGATCGGCAGGGCGGGACGTCGGCATGCCGCAATATATCGAACTGCACAAGTCCCTTGTACAAGTTCCTTGTCTATTTTGGGCGGTCGGCGCAGCCGGCTTTCGTCGCGCCGCGCACCGCCCTCTTGCCGCGCTGCGCGGGCCACGACAGCTTGCAACGACGCCGCTCCCACCCCTCGCCTGCAGTGACCATGGGACTCTTCGACCGACTGCTCCGCGACGCCCGCTTCGCCCTGCGAGGGTTCCACCGCACACCGGGCTTCTTCTCCACCACTGTCGCAATCCTCGGACTCGGCATCGGCATGTCCGTCGCCATGTTCACCGTGTTCCGGACGGTGCTCATCCAACGCCTCCCGGTCGATCAACAGGACCGCGCGGTGGTCATGTGGACGTACGGCAGCGACCCCAACAGCGATCTGACGACGGGGACCAAGGATCTGTCCGTAGTCCGCGCCAACTCGCGCACCATGCGCGACATCGCGGGCGTCGCCCATTGGCCGGCGTCGCCGACGCCGCTCCGCGACGGCGGCACGCTGATCGACCTCGATCGCGGCATGGTCACCGGTAACTTCTTTGACGTGTTAGGCGTTAGGCCGGCGCTCGGCCGCCTGCTCGATCCGGGTGATGACGAGCCGCCGACCGGGCCGGATTCCACGCGCACGGAGCCGCTGGTGTTGAGCTGGCGCGCGTGGCACCAGGCGTTCGGCGGCGACGCGGCAGTGTTAGGCACGCGGCTCGTCGACCCGTACGCCAACGTCGCCTACCGCATCATCGGCGTCGCGCCGGCCGGCTTCGACTACCCGGCGAACGTCGACTACTGGATACCGATGTGGAGCGGCTGGCAATCCGACGTCTCCGCGTTCGCCGTCGGCCGCCTGCGGCCCGGCGCATCCGTCGCCGACGCAGCCACGGAATATCTGGCCATCGAGCGGCGCCTCGAGCCGCAGCTCGCGCTGGCCGGCGCGCACGCTGCCACCTTCGCCGATACCGTGTTGGGCGACGTCAGGCCGGCGCTGGTGCTCCTCACCAGCGGCGTCGCGCTGCTGCTCGTCATCGCCTGTCTCAACGTCGGCAACCTGATGCTGCTCCGGGCATCCTCGCGCAGCCACGAGCTCGACATCCGGCGCGCCCTCGGCGCCGCCCCGGGCGATGTCATTCGACAGCTGGTGGTCGAAGCCGTGCTCATCGCAGCCGCCGGCGGCGCAGCCGGGCTTGCCTTCGCGGCGTTTCTGCTTGCTGCGTTAGGACGGTTCGCCCCGCCCAACTTGCCGCGCCTCGATGAGATCCAGCTCGCGCCCACGCCGATCCTGGTCGCCGCCATCGTGTCCGCGATCGCGGTGCTCCTGTTCGGCGTCGCGCCCGCGCTCCTGGCCGCGCGCGATACCGCGGCGTCCCTGCGCGCCGATGCGCGCTCCGGCCGCGAAACGCGCCGCCGCCGCGTGGCCCGGCAGACGCTGGTCGCGTTCCAACTCGCGCTCGCCACGGTCATGTTAGGCGGCGCCGCATTGCTCGCGCGCAGTCTCGAGCGGCTCGAGCGCCAGGACACCGGCTTCGTGAGCGCGCACCTGTCGATATTGGACTACGCGTTCAACGGCGCCAGGTTCGGCGACATGACACGGTTCACCGCCGAGGGCGACGC
>DAHUXU010000094.1 GCA_027307005.1 Gemmatimonadota bacterium | reverse complement strand
GTTCGAGTGGCGGTTCGGACTCGCCGCGGTCATTGCCACGGCGCACGACATTCTGGGCACCCTCGCCTTCATCAAGTATCTCCACCTCGAGATATCGCTGATCGTCGTGGGCGGTGTCCTAACGATGATCGGCTACTCACTCAACGACACGATCATCATCTTCGACCGTGTCCGCGAGGACCTGCGAAAGCGGCGCAAGGAGTCGATGTACGACACGCTGAATCGCGGCGTCAACGAAACGCTGCCGCGTTCGGTGCTCACACACACCACCGTGTTTGCGTGCTTGACGGCGCTCGCGCTCCTGGGAGGCGAGGTGATCCGCCCGTTCGCGCTCGTGATGATGTTCGGCGTTCTCACCGGCACGTTCAGCTCGATCTACGTCGCGCCGGTCATCCTGTTGTGGATCGAGCGCAAATGGCCGCGCGCCGTTGGCGACCGCGGAGTCAATCCGCGATCCGCTCGGGAAACGCCGTCATCTACGCCGCAGCAGCAGCCACCGCGCCGCAAAGCCGCCGGCGAATCCTGAGTCGCACGACACTTTCGGAGCCGCCGTCCACCCAGGGCGGCGGTTTTGCATCATGGCCGCATTCATCGACAGCCACACCCACCTTGCGGACCCCGCGTTCGACGACGATCGCGACGCGGCGATCGCGCGAGCGCGCGAGGCCGGTGCGGTCGCGCTGGTCTGCATCGGCGAGTCGATCGACGCGGCCCGCCGCGCGCAGGCCATCTCCCAACGGCATGCCGGCGTCGTCTACTGGACGGCGGGCCTCCATCCGCACGATGCCGCGGCGTTCGATGCGTCGCGCGACATCCCGGCGCTGGACGGCTGCCTAACGGACGGCGCCGTCGCCGTCGGCGAGTGCGGCCTCGATTACCATTACGACCACGCGCCCCGCGATGCGCAGCGCGCCGCGGTCCGGGCGCAGCTCGCGCTGGCCGCCCGCCGCGCGCGACCCGTGGTGATCCACACCCGCGACGCCGAGGATGATACGCGCGCCGTGATCGCCGATGCTGCCGCTGCGAACGTGACGGGCGTGCTGCATTGCTACACGGGGTCGGCCTCGCTCGCCGAATACGCCATCGAGCGCGGTTGGTACGTCTCGTTCAGCGGCATCATCACCTTCAAGAAATTCACTGACGACGCGCTGCTCGCGCTCGTGCCGCTGCCGCGCCTGCTCGTCGAATCTGACGCTCCGTACCTCGCACCGGTGCCATACCGCGGCAAGCGCAACGAGCCGGCCTGGGTGCCGCTCACCATCGCGCGGCTGTCACGCGCCCGCGCCGCGCCGCCCGACGAGCTTGCGGCGGCGACGGCAGACAACGCGCGACGCTTCTTCGGCCTGGCGTCATCCGCTGCTCCCGGCTAGCTGGCGAGCACGCGCGGCCCCGGGATAGTATGTACGCGTCTCGTTCAACACTCCGGTGAGGTGCTGGTGTCTACGACCGTTCCATCCGATATCGAGATTGCCCAACGGGCGCGCATGCGTCCCATCACCGACGTTGCCGCCGATCTCGGCCTGGCGCCCGACGAGCTCGATCTCTACGGCAAGTACAAAGCGAAGATCGCGCTCGATGTCTCGCAGCGCCCAACGCGCGGGCGGCTGGTGCTCGTCACCGGCATCAATCCAACGGCCGCCGGCGAAGGGAAGAGCACGACCCTCGTCGGACTCGCGCAGGCGCTGCGCCGCATCGGCAGCAACGCCGTGATGTGCATGCGTGAGCCGAGCCTCGGCCCCGTCTTCGGCATCAAGGGCGGCGCTGCGGGCGGCGGGTATGCGCAGGTGGTTCCGATGCAGGACATCAACCTGCACTTCACGGGCGACTTTCACGCGATCGCGACGGCGCATGCGTTGTTGTCGGCGCTGCTCGACAACCATCTGACGCAGGGCAACGCGCTCGACATCGACCCGCGCCGCATCACCTGGCCGCGCACGATCGACATGAACGACCGCGCGCTGCGGCAGGCGGTGATTGGGTTAGGCGGCGTCGCCAACGGCGTGCCGCGCGAAGAGCGGTGGGTGATCGTGCCGGCCAGCGAGGTCATGGCGGTCGTCGCGCTCGCGTCGAGCCGCGAAGATCTCGAGGCGCGGCTCGCGCGCATCATCGTCGGATCCACCGCCGGCGCCGAGCGCAAACCGGTGCGGGCGGGCGACCTCAAGGCAGTCGGCGCGATGAGCCTGCTGCTCCAGGATGCGATCCGGCCGAACCTGGTGCAGACGCTGGAAGGCGGACCCGCGCTGCTGCACGCCGGACCGTTCGGCAACATCGCCCATGGCTGCAACAGCATCATCGCGACCAAGACCGGCCTCGCGCTCGCCGATGTCGTCCTAACGGAAGCGGGGTTCGGCTCGGACCTCGGCGCCGAGAAGTTCTTCGACATCAAATGCCGCTTCGGCGGACTCAAGCCCGAGGTTGCCGTGCTCGTCGCGACCGTGCGCGCCCTGAAGATGAACGGCGGCGCGAACAAGAAGGACCTGGGCACGGAAAACCTGGGCGCGCTCGAGAAGGGCTTGCCTAACTTGCAGGCGCACATCGAGAACGTGAAGCAGTTCGGCGTGCCCGTGATCGTGGCCATCAATCGCTTCACCTCAGACACGGACGCCGAGCTGGCGATGGTCGCCGACTTTGCGTCGACGCAGGGCGTGTGCGCGTCCGTCAACGACGTATGGGCGAAGGGCGGCGCCGGCGGCGAAGCGCTCGCTCGCGAAGTCCTCGCCGCGCTCGACCGCGGCGGCTCGGCCTACACGCCCCTGTACGACACGGCGCGGCCCATCCGCGACAAGATCGACACCATCGTGCGCAAGGTGTACGGCGGCGACGGCGCCGACTATTCCGCCAAAGCGTCGCGCACCATCGACTATCTCGAGTCGATCGGCCTCGGCGACACGCCGGTGTGCATGGCCAAGACGCAGTACTCGTTCACCGATGATCCGACGCGGCTCGGTCGGCCACGGGGATTTCGGATCACGATCAACGACGTCTATCCGTCGGCGGGCGCCGGCTTCGTCGTCGCGCAAGCGGGCGACATCATGACGATGCCCGGGCTGCCGAAGGAACCCGCCGCGGAGCACATGGCGGTGAAGCCCGACGGCAGCATCGTAGGGCTGTTCTGAGGCGCGGCGCGCGAGTATATCAGGAATAGTCGAACGAGCACCCCGTGACCGTTCGCCGGCGCGCCGGGGATCCCCCCGGCGCGCTGTGCTTAGGCCCAACGACCGACCACCATCCGGAGCCACACGTGTCTCTTTCTTCCCTGTCCACGCCTAACGCTCCCGCCGCCATCGGCCCGTACTCGCAGGGCATCCGCGCCGGCGAGCTGCTCTTTACCGCGGGGCAGATCGCGCTCGACCCCGCGTCGGGCAAGTTTCTCGAGGGCGACATCACGCAGCAGACCGACCGCGTGATGGAGAACCTGGCGGCGGTGCTCGCGACCGCCGGCGCGGGCTGGAAGGACGTCGTCAAGACCACCGTGTTCCTGCTCGACCTCGCCGATTTCAGCACGTTCAACGACGCGTACGCGCGCCACCTCGACGGCGCGCGGCCGGCGCGGTCCACCGTGCAGGTGGCGGCGCTGCCGCGTGGGGCGCGCGTCGAAATCGAAGTGATTGCCCGGGTCCCGCGATAGTCACGTTAGGCACGAACGCCGGAGGCCGTCATGAGCACCTCCAACACCCGCGAGGAACTGTTCCGCCTCACCGCGTTCGCGCGGTGCGCGGGTTGAGCCTCCAAAATGGGTCCGGGCGACCTGTCCACGGTGTTGGCGCCGCTGCCGCGCCAAATGGATGCACGCCTCCTCGTCGGCTCCGAGACGTTCGACGACGCGGGGGTCTTTCGCCTGTCCGACGATCTCGCGCTCGTCCAGACGGTCGACTTCTTTGCACCCATCGTCGACGACCCGTACGCCTTCGGACAGATTGCCGCCGCCAACGCACTCTCCGACGTTTACGCGATGGGCGGCGAACCGCTCACCGCGCTGTGCATCGCCGCCTTCCCGACCGGGCGCCTGCCGCTCAGCGTCCTAACGGAAATCCTCCGCGGCGCGCAGGACAAAGTGCGCGAGGCCGGCGCCGTAGTGGCCGGCGGCCACACCGTAGTCGATGATGAGCCGAAATTCGGACTCGCCGTCACCGGCCGCGCGGATCCGCGGCGCTTGCTCACCAACGCTGCGGCGGCGCCCGGCGATGTCCTCGTGCTCACGAAGCCGATCGGGTCCGGCATCCTGTCCACGGCCGCCAAGCAGGGCAAGCTCGACGAGGAAACGACTCGCGTCATGATCGACACCATGTCGCGACTCAACGCCGCGGCGAGCCGCGCCGCGCTCGCGGCCGGTGCGCGATGCGGTACCGACATCACCGGATTCGGATTGTTGGGACACCTGTCGCACATCGCGCGCGCGAGCAACGTGACGATACGCGTGTCGCGCGCGCGCGTGCCGCTGCTGCCGCGTGCGCGCGAGTTCGCCGAGGCAGGCATCACGACCGGCGGCGCCGAGCGCAACGAGGAGTATCTCGAGCAGCGCGTCGATTGGGGCGCGTGCAGCGACGTGGATCGCGCGCTGCTCGTCGACCCGCAGACGTCCGGCGGACTGCTCGTCGCGCTGCCGCGCACGGCGGTGCCCGAGTATCTTTCGCGCGTCGAGGGCGCGACGGAGATCGGGAGCGCGGACCCTCGTTCTTCCTTCGACATCCTCATCTCGTGACCGGTTGGGGAGCGGATGGGGCCTTGTGGCTCTCGCGGTCTTCAAAACCGCTGCGACCTGACGACGTCGGGTTGGGTGGGTTCGATTCCCACACGTTCCCGCCACGGCGCGTCGCGTGCCTGGCGGTGCTCGCGGCGCTCGCGTTGGGCGCGCCTAACGCAAGCGCGCAGCGCGCCGACAGCGCGCGCGTCGGCCCCAGCGCGCCGGTCGCCGCGGA
>DAHUXU010000089.1 GCA_027307005.1 Gemmatimonadota bacterium | reverse complement strand
TCGTGTGCTCGACGTCGGATGTGGCATCGGCATCGTGACCGAGCGGATCGCGGCGCGGGCGCGCGCCGGACGGGTGTGGGGCATCGACCTGAGCCCGCGCAACGTGTGGTACGCCTCGCACACGGTGCGGAAGTCGAACGTGTCGTTCTTCACCGCCGACATCCTGGACGACGCGGCGCACATCGCCGCGCGCACCGGCGGCGCGCTCGATGTCATCACGATGGTGGATGTGATCGAGCACATTCCCGAAGCCGAGCGTCCCGGTCTCTTCGTTAGGCTCAAGCCGCTGGCGGCGCCCAACGCGGTGCTGATCCTCACGTATCCCAGTCCGCAGTACCAGCGGTTCCTCGAGCGCGACCGGCCGCAGGAGCTGCAGATCATCGACAACGTGGTCGAGCTGCCGGCGCTGCTCGCGGAGGCGGGCGCAGCCGGATTCACGCTGCGGCACTACTCGCTCGAGGATGTGTGGATGCGCAACCAGTACGTGCACTGCGTGCTGCAGACGAACGAGATGTTGGTCGAGCCGCCGCGGCCGCATCCGACGTTGGGCCAGGAGATCGGCCGGCGCGTGCAGCGCGCGACGCGGCAGGCGATCGTGCTGCCATGGCGACGCTGGCGGTTCGTGACGCGCATTCTCAAGGAAGAGCGGAAGGAACGTCCACGCGCCGTCGATTCGTGATCGCTCCCGGGGGAGAGCGCGACACGAACCGGCGACGCGTGAACCCAACCGAGCCGCCGTTAGGCGGCGGGATGCGACTTACTGCGCGGCGCTCGGATCGACGAACGCCATGGTCGCTTTCGCGCCCGCACCGCCTCCCACGTGCACGTCCACTTCCTGTCCGGCGCGATAGCCGCTCGTGATCACGCCGTGCAGCAGCATCTTGCCGTTCGCGGTGCCGCTTCCGAATAGCTCGGCGGTAAACGACTTGGACGGATCACGGCCGTCGTACTCCCAGCGCACGAGCACCGGCCAGGCCGGATCGATGGCGCTCTCCGGCACACCGATGCGCTCGAGCGTGAGTGTCACCGTGCCCTTGAACCTGCCGTCCGCGTGACCGCGCCACGATGGGTGCGTCTCGCGCGCGACGCGATCCGCGTCGCTGCGGATTGGCGTCGGGGCGAGGGTGGCGACTTCCAGGCTGTCGGGGACGTTAGAAGCGAGTTGCTGCGCCGCGGCGGCGGCGGGAACGGCAGCCAGCAGGGTCGCGGCAGCAACCAGCGCGAACGCGCGCGGCGATTCGATTCTTGGGCGACGCATATCTCCTCCCGGTCGTATGGCGGGCCTGCCGCTCGCCGGTCAGCGTGGTCGGCGGCCTCGGTACTCACACTACGATCGGCCCGCCCAGCGGAGGTTGAGACGCCGTTAGGGTTTCGAGCGGACTCTGTCACACGGCGTCAAGGTCGGGTCAAAATCGAAAGCGATTGGTGAATCTTGTCGCGAACGGGAAACCTTTTCGCGGAATGGGTCGTCGAAGGCGTCGTTCCATCCGCTAGCCGAGTCCCCACGACGAAGGGAATGGGGAAGATCCCATCCGTGCACGTCCAAACATCATCGTTCACGTACCTGGTGTAGGCCACGCGCGCGAACAACGCACCTTGTGTCGCGTGGCAGCGATCTTCCCCATCACGTGCATCCCTTTTGTTACCCCTTGGACCCTTCGTCGAGGAGACCTGGTCCTCCCGCGATCAACTGTCGCAACGCCCCGCCGGAGTATCTGCCCGGAGGGGCTTTGTGTTTTGTCGACCCCTCAAAGTGAGCGCATCCGTTCAATCCGCGTCTCCAAAGCGAGGAAGCCCACCACGCGCGGGTTGCTTCGACCCCGCGTCCCCGTTAACGTCCGTCCGGTCCCGACGTCGCATGTGGCGCAGGGTCCAAGCAGGCCGCTGTCCAAGTCCCCGCTTCGGACGACATGCCCAGCCCAACCACGATTCTCGACGCGCGCGCGATGGATCGCACGCTGCGTCGCATGGCAGATGAAATCGTCGAGCTGAACGACGGCACGGACAACCTCATCATCGTCGGCATTCAGCGCCGCGGCGTACAGCTCGCCGAGCGGATCGCCGCCACGATCAAAGGCCGCGACGACGTCGACGTCCCGCGCGGCGCCCTCGACATCACGCTGTATCG
>DAHUXU010000087.1 GCA_027307005.1 Gemmatimonadota bacterium | reverse complement strand
TCTCGCTGCGCGATTTCATCGACCACTACAGCAATTCGGACGAGAAGCTGATGGACTACAATCCGGCGCAGTTGATCGCGCCGCTTCAACAGACCGTGTTGGACAACAAGGCGGCCGTGATCGCCGAGCGCGACACGATCGTCCTGGGCGTCGTGCTGACGCCGGAAGTCGAGGACAAGTTGATGAACTATATGTCGGCGCTCACCGACCCTGCGGCACGCAATCTCTCCCGCCTAACGCCAAAGACGGTGCCGAGCGGCTTGCCGATCGACAAATAAAGGCGGACAGGACAGGACAGGGCCGGACCAAGCCGGACAAATCGATCACCTCGGTTTATTCGGCTTGGTCCGGCCCTGTCCGTCTTGTCCGCCGTTGTCCGTCTTCGGTGTCGCGTTAGGCTTCCCCACCGCCGGGACAGCACGCGTCGGGACGAGGCCGAATAGGGGTCGATGCGGACCTTGCGGGCTCATGTACCGTCGGGCATACTGCGTGGTCGTCTCCCCCCCCATGTCGCACTACAGAAGGAGTGTCCCGATGTCGTTCGCACCTCGCCATCACTGGGTGCTGTCGGCCGTCGCCGTGTGCCTGGCCGCGGGCACCGTCGCGCTCGCCATGCCGGCGCAGAGCGCACCCGCAGACAGCTCGGCCGCGCACAGCAAGGATGGCAAGCGGCTCTTCGGCAGCGCGGAAGCGCTGCGCGTGGCGCGCGTCTCGGCGCCGCGGTTGTCGCCCGACGGGTCGCGCGTGGCGTATCTCGTTTCCGCGCTCGACATGGACAAGGACAAGCCGGGGAAGACGGTCACGCATCTGTGGGTGGTGCCGGCGGCCGGTCCGGCGTCGGCGGCGCGCGAGTACACGCGTGGCGACAAGAGCGTGGCCGGGACGCGGTGGTCGCCCGATGGAAAGATCATCGCCTTCACGATGCTGGCCGGCGAAGAGAAAGACGCGCATCCGCAGGTCTGGTTCGAGTACGCCGACGGCGGCGAGCCGTGGCAGGTGACCAAGCACAAGGATGGCGTGCGCGGCTTCGAGTTCTCGCCTAACGGCAAGATGCTGCTCTTCATCGCGTCGCCGGCGCCCGATGCCGACCAGGAGAAGCGCCAGAAGCTGCACGACGACGCGGTCGTCGTCGATCACGATCTCAAGATGGCGCAGCTGTGGACGTGGGACGTCGCGACGGGCGCCGAGCGGCAGATCACGCACGGCGACAACAACGTCACCGATGCGCACTACTCGCCCGACGGGACGCACATCGCGTTTACGACGACGCCGACGCCGCTGCTGGACGACAATGGTCTGCAAACGGCGTGGGTGCTGGACGTCGCGAGCGGCAGCGTGCGCAAGGTGGCGGACACGCCTGACTACACCAGCATGCCGCGCTACTCGCCCGACGGGTCCTCGATCGCATATCTCGACACACGCGAGGCGTCGTTGGGCCAGCAAAATCTCTCTGTCGTGCCGGCGTCGGGCGGGCCGGGGCGCAGCCTGACGACCAAGTTCACGCTCAACGCCAGCGAACCGTTCTGGTCGCCCGATGGGAAGTCCATCTACTTCTCGTCCGAGACACGCGAGTCGAACGAGATCTTTGCGACGAACGTCGCCGACGGCACGGTGAAGCAGGTAACGACCATGCCGGGCGTCATCGACATCAGCGGCGTGAGCGCCGATGGACACACGGTGGTGGGGACGCGCGCGGATCCGACGCATCCGGCGGACGTGTACCGCTCCGACCTGTCGTTCGCCACGATCGAGCCGATCACCAACCAGAACGCGTGGCTGGCCGATTACGCGTTAGGCAGCACGGAGGTGATCAGCTGGAGGAGCAGCAAGGATGGAATGGAGATCGACGGCATCGTCACCAAGCCGGTGGACTTCGTGGCATCGCACAAGTACCCGACGCTGCTCAATCCCCATGGCGGCCCAACCGGCGCCTCGCTCCTCGGCTTCAATCCCGGCGAGCAGATCATGGCCGCCAACGGCTATCTGGTGCTCGAGCCCAACTTCCGCGGCTCGTCGGGGCGCGGCGAGGCGTTCGCGTCGGCCAACCAGAACGACTGGGGCGGCGGCGACTACAAGGACGACATGAGCGGCGTGGATGCGGTGATCGCGCGCGGCTGGGCGGACCCGGATCGGTTAGGCGCGTTCGGCTGGTCGTACGGCGGCTTCATGACGTTCTGGATCGACACCCAGACCGACCGCTTCAAGGCGATCTCGCCGGGCGCCGGACTGCCCGATCTCTATTCGATGTATTCGGAGACCGACATCCATCGGTATCTGCGGCTCTTCTTCAACATGAAGGCGCCGTGGGACAACGTCCAGGAATACTGGGACCACTCGCCGATGAAGTACGTGAACAACGTGAAGACGCCGACGATGATTCTGCACGGCCAGGCGGACACACGCGTGCCGATTCCGCAGGCCGAAGAGTTCTATCGGGCGTTGACCGAGCGTCACGTGCCCGTGGAATTCGTCACCTATCCGCGCGAGAACCACGGCTTCGTCGAACCGCGGCACATCGAGGACCGCTATCAGCGGTATCTGGTGTTCTTCGGCAAATACCTCAACAATCCGCCGGTCACCGAGCCGCGCGATGTGGTCGAGCGGATGAGCAAGGACCTCCCCGCACAACAGGTTGCCACCACCAAACCATGATGTCGGCCCATCCATCGCCTGCTTTCCGCCTAACGCTCCGCGCGCGCGGATCGTCAGGCATAGTCGCCCTGGCCGCGATCGCCGTCGGTATCACGGCCTGCTCGCGGAAGGCCTCGCCGGCCACACCGGCCTCCACGACGCAGACGGCCGAGCTCCCGCCGCTCAAGGTGGTCGATCCATCGTACATGGATACGACGGTCACGGCGTGCACGGATTTCAACCTGTACGCCAACGGCGGCTGGCTCGAGCGCGATACGATTCCGCCGGCGTACTCGGAGTCGGGCGTGTTCAAGGACATGGCCGACCGTAACGAGCTCGTCGTGCGATCCGTGCTCGACGACGCGATGGCGAAAGCCAAGTCGCTGCCGGACACGAGCACGCAGTACAAGTTAGGCACGTTCTACGGCAGCTGCATGGATTCGTCGGCGGCCGAGGCGGCCGGCGTGTCGCCGATCGCCCCGCAGCTGGCGGCGATCGATTCGATCACATCGACGGCGGGCCTGATCCCGGAAGTGGCCGCGCTGCAGATGGAAGGCACGAACGTCCTGTTCCGCTACGGACCGTCGGTGAACGTGCACGATGCGGAGCACTACATCGCCGACTTCGACCGCGGCGGGTTAGGCATGCCCGACCGCGACTACTACCTGAGCGCCGCGCCGTCGGCCGACTCGATGCGCCAGGCGTACCGCGCGCACATCGCGAAGATGCTGGTGTTGGGCGGCGAGGACAGCGCGGCGGGGTCGAAGGACGCCGAGCGCGTGATGTCGCTCGAGACGGAGATGGCCAGGGCGCAGCTGCCGCGCGTCGCGCGCCGCGATCCCAAGGCCACCGACCATCAGATGGCGTTTGCGAAGCTGCACGAGCTGGCGCCGGATGTCGATTGGACGGCGTATCTGCACGACGTGGGGCTCTCGTCGCCCGTGTCGCTCGTGAACGTGGGCGAGCCGGCGTACTACAAGGCGCTCGACGCGCTCGTGGCGAAGCGGCCCGTCGAAGATTGGCGCGCCTACCTGCGCTACCACGTGCTGTCGAGCGCCGCGCCGTGGCTCTCGTCGGCGTTCGTGAACGAGAATTTTGCGTTCGCCTCGCGGTTCAGCGGCGCCAAGGAGCTGTTGCCGCGATGGAAGCGGTGCCTGCGCGTGACCGATGCGCAGTTGGGCGAAGCGTTAGGCCAGGCGTACGTGGCCCGGACGTTCCCGCCCGACGCGAAGGCCAAGGCGAAGGCGGTGATCGACGACATCCGCGCCGCATTCCACGATCGGCTGTTGCGGCTCACCTGGATGTCCGATTCGACGCGCGCACACGCGCTGGACAAGCTGGCGAAGATGGGCGAGAAGGTCGGCTATCCCGACAGGTGGCGCGACTACTCGAAGCTGCGGGTGTCGACGGGACCGTTCGTCCTCGATGACCAGAACGCGTCGCGCTTCGAGTGGGAGCGCGTGGCGCAGCGGCCGGGCCAGCCGGTGGACAAGACGGAGTGGGGCATCACGGTGCCGACCGTGAACGCGTACTACAATCCGAGCAAGAACGAGATGGTGTTCCCGGCGGGCGCGCTGGTGCCGCAGACCTTCGACCCGAAGGCGGACGACGGCGCCAACTACGGTTCGTTAGGCGCGAGCTGGGCGGGCCACGAGATGACGCACGGCTTCGACGACGAGGGCCGGCACTACGACGCGCAGGGCAACCTGACGGACTGGTGGACGCCGGCGGACTCCAAGCGGTTCAACGCGCAGGCCGAGCTGGACGCCAAGCAATACGACGGCTACATCCAGGTCGACACGTTCCACGTGAACGGACATCTCACGTTAGGCGAGAACATCGCCGACTACGGCGGCGCGCTCACGGCCTACGATGCGCTAGAGAAGGCGCTCCAGCGCGACGGTCGCCCGGGGCTCATCGACGGCTTCACGCCCGAGCAACGGTTCTTCATCGGCTACGCGCAGAGCTTCCGCGTGCATTCGCGGCCGCAGAGCCTGATCACGCGCGTGAAGGTGGACCCGCACTCGCCGGAGAACTGGCGTGTGGATGGGCCGCTGGCGGACATGGAGGCGTTCGCGAAGGCGTTCGGCTGTAAGCCGGGCGATCCGATGGTCAGGCCGAGGAATCTGGTGCCGAATATCTGGTGACAGGCGGAGACTGCGCAGACATACAGGCGGACAGAGCGCGGACAAGGACGGACAGAGCGGGGACAAAGATGAAAAAAAAGGCTCTCCGGGATTTCGTGCGGGTGATCTCGAGGTGTGGGAAGGCGTACTGAGCCCT
>DAHUXU010000077.1 GCA_027307005.1 Gemmatimonadota bacterium | reverse complement strand
CTTGGCCTTGGCGATGATTGCATTGAGGAAGTATGCGCCGGCCGAGGAGACCAGCATGAACACGCGCATAACAAAGATCCAGACCAGCAACTGCGCCTGGATAGTGGGGTCCTTGACGGCGAGCAGGATGAAGGTGATGAGGGCGACGCCAGTGACGCCGTAGGTCTCGAACCCGTCGGCGCTGGGGCCGACCGAGTCGCCGGCGTTGTCCCCGGTGCAGTCGGCGATGACGCCCGGGTTGCGCGCGTCGTCCTCCTTGATGTTGAAGACGATCTTCATCAGATCCGACCCGATGTCGGCGATCTTGGTGAAGATGCCGCCGGCGATGCGCAGCGCCGAGGCGCCCAGCGACTCGCCGATGGCGAACCCGATGAAGCAGGCGCCCGCGTAATCGCGCGGCAGGAAAAGCAGGATGCACAACATCATCACCAGCTCGACGCTGATGAGCAGCATGCCGATGCTCATGCCCGCGCTCAACGGAATCGCGAAGCACGGATACGGCTTTCCGCGCAGGCTGGCGAACGCCGTGCGCGAGTTCGCGAACGTATTCACGCGAATGCCGAACCAGGCGACGCTGTAGCTGCCGGCGATGCCCAACACGCTGAACAGCAGGATGATGATCACTTTCGCCGCGCTGAAATGCTGCAGCACGCCGAAGTAGAGCAGGATCACGATCCCGATGAACACCTCGAGCAGCAGCAGGAACTTGCCCTGCTGGATCAGGTATGTCTTGCAGGTCTCGTAGATGAGCTCCGAGACCTCGCGCATCGACGTGTGGACCGGGAGGCGCTTGAGTTTGCTGTAGATCACGAGGCCGAACAGCATGCCTAACGCACAGAAGACGAGACCGACCATGAGCAGCTTGTGCCCGGGGATGCCGAAAAACGACACGGTCGACAAGTCCGGAATACGGAGGTCCGCTTCGCTGCCGGCGCTCTGCGCTGCCTGCGCGGTCAGCGCGGGCGCCGCAAGCGCCAGGGCGCCCAGCGCGAGCAGTGGATACCACAGCGCGCGCGCTGCGCGTCGAACGACAGGTGCCAACCAGGTCATCGGGAAACGCCTCCAGAGTGTGCGAGCGATACGACGAGACGAACGGCGTGGGGCCGGGTGAGCCGCCACGACAATGATCGATGCTTCGGTGACACGAGGCAACGGCTCAGGCCGATTCCGCGCGTCGCCACAACAGAAACACGGGCACGCCGGCGACGACGATCGCCAGGCCCGCCAACGCCTGCGGCCGCGTCTTGTCGGCGATGAGCAGGATGATCGCCGTGATCGCCGCCAGCACGATGTACAACCCCGGCAGCCACGGATACCCCACGGCGCGGTACGGCCGCTCGGCGTCGGGACGCGTCCGGCGCAGGATGAACAGGCCGGTGGTGGTGAGCGCGTAGAACACCAGCTGGGCGAAGATCACGTAGTTGAGCAGCTGTCCGTACGTCCCAGTTAGGCAGAGGAGCGACGTCCACAACCCCTGGTACACGAGACCGGACGCCGGCACGCTTCGCAGATTCAGCTCGCCCACCTTCTTGAAGAACACACCGTCGCGCGCCATCGCATAGTACGCGCGCGGCCCGGCGAGAATGAGCCCGTTGCTGCAGCCGAACGTACTGATCAGGATGGCGATGGCCATCACCGTGCCGCCGCTCGCGCCGAACAACACCGACGCCGCGGCCGTGCCCACGCGGTCCTGCGTCGCGAACTGGATGCCGTGCCCCATCACCGTCGTCGCGGTCGGGGATCCGGCCATGGGCAGCGTGAACAGGTAGCCGACGTTCGTCAGCACGTAGAGCAGCGTCACGAGGCCTGTGCCTAACGCGAGAGCCAGCGGCAGGTTGCGCTTCGGGTTGTGCACCTCCGACGCCGCAAACGTCACGTTGTTCCAGGCGTCGCTCGAGAAGAGCGACCCGACGAGCGCCGCGCCGAACGCCAGCACGAACGCCGAACCCAGGTCGACGTGCCCGAAGAACTGGCCGCCCTTGAAGTTGGCGGCCATCGCGGTAGCGTTCCTGCCTAACGTGAGGCACAGGATCACCAGCAGCGCCAGCGCCCCGGTCTTCACGGTCGTGAACGTCGTCTGGATGAACTTGCCCTCGCGCACGCCGCGCAGGTTGATCCAGGTGAGGAACCAGACGACGACCAGCGCGACGAGACGCTGCGGGCTCAGCCCGACGTCGATCGGCCCGCCCGCCGTCGCGAACGAGTGATGCGGAAACCACGCGTAGAGATCCGGCGATATCGCCGGCACCAGCTCGCCCAGGAATCGCGCGAACGCAACCAGCACCGCCGCGATCGTTCCGGTTTGAATCACGACGAACAGCGTCCACCCATAGAGAAATCCCATGAGCGGCCCCATCGCCTCGCGCAAAAACAAATACTGCCCGCCGGCCTTCGGGAACATCGCCGCCAGCTCCCCATACGCCAGGGCGCCGAGCAGCGTCATGACGCCCGTGACGATCCAGACGACCAACAGCCAGAACGGCGATCCGACTGAACGCGCGATGTCCGCCGAGACGATGAAAATGCCCGATCCGATCATGGCGCCGGCGACGAGCATCGTGGCGTCCATGAGCGTGAGCGCTTTGACGAACTCGTGCGGTGTTTCGGTGGTCGCTGGGCGATCGGCCACGACGGTCATTCAGTTCCTCAATTGGAGTGGCAAGCTCCGGCTGGCAGGCAAAGCCGGACGCGCCTCATGAGCGCCACGACCCGAAACGATAGGCGCCCAAAGTGATAGCCGCAGGAAGCTAACAAACGGCAGAATTACAAGCCAGCGGTAAGGCGGACAAATCGCGGACAAAGCCGGACCTGAACGGGATTCGGTAAGACGGACAAGACGGACAAAGCCGGACCGGAACGGATTCGGTAAGACGGACAAGACGCGGACAAAGCCGGACCTGAACGGATTCGGTAAGACGGTCCCGCCTTTTCCGCCTTTCAGCTCTCTCCGGCCTTGTCCGGCTCGTCCGGCCTTGTCCGCCTTTCAGCTCTCTCCGGCCTTGTCCGTCGTGTCCCGCCTTGTCTGCCTTTCAGCTGTCTCCGGCCTTGTCCGGCTCGTCCCGCCTTGTCCGCCTTTCAGCTGTCTCCGGCCTTGTCCGTCGTGTCCCGCCTTGTCCGCCTTAAAGGATGAACTCCGTCACGAACACCGAAGCTACGGGCGTTCCGTCGGTCTTGTGCGCAGGCCTGAAATGGTATTCCGACAACCTCGATTTGAGCTCGTGATCGTAGCCGGAGTCACCGGTCGGATCGAACTCGAATTTCACCACGTGCCCGGTTTGATCGATCGTGAAACGCAGCTGGACCGTTTTCCCGTGCAGTCCTTTGGGAACTGGCAATGGCGGGATCACGGCGAAGTCAGGCGTCGCAGGGTACACCGTCCCTTGACCGCCTCCTGTGCCCGGGCCGTTCCCCGAACCGCGGCCAGGACCGTTGCCGGCGCCCACGCCACCGCCGGTGCCCGGACCGGCGCCATCCGTACCGCCAGTGCCGGTGCCCGCCGCAGGTGCAACCGCGACAACGGTCGGCGCCGTCGCGGTCGGAGTCGGCGCTTGCTCAGTCGGCGTAACGGTCGGCTGGACGACCGGCTTCTTCACGACAGGCTTGGGCTCCTTCTTCACCGTCGGCGGCGTGATCGGCTGCGGCTTGGGCACCGCCGGCTTGGGCGTCGCGAGCCGCATGTACTTGACCCGCTGCTGTATCACGCGCCGGCCGCCGAGCCCGACCCGTCCACCGCCGCCACCGCCGGCGGGCCCTGCTCCGCCTGCGCCGCGCGCGATCTCCGCTTTCTCGGCGGTAACGATGCCGCCGATCAGGAGCAGGATGATCACCGCGTGGATCACGAGCGAGGCGAGCAGACCCCAGCGCCCCGGTCGCTCGGTTGGAACGCCGATCGGCGGCCGGTACGGCGTCACGGGCCGCGGCTCAGATGCGCTCGTCACAGCGCCGTTCGAGTTCGCGATGGCTCACCTCCATGCACGATCTTATTCGAGCACGACCTCGAGGTTCCCTCAACATAACGGAAAAGGAGTGCCGCTTCGAACGCTCAAGGCATGACCGCACCCAAGCCACCTTCGGCATGCTCGCCGGCGTGGACGTCGCGACACAGGGGGCAATGACTTCAACTTCAGAAGAAGTCGTTCGATTTCGGCGGTTGCTTGGCGCCGGCGTGCAGGTACCGGCCAGCGACAAGATGAATCTCTCCCTGAGCGTGCGATACACGCTCGGCTTCACCGACGCATTCGACAGCGCCGATGCCAAGAACCGCGCCTGGTCGTTCCTCGCCGGCCTAACGTTCTAACGCTGGCGGCAGCGCATGCGAAACGGGCTCGCCCGGCACCTGCCGCGGCGAGCCCGTTCTCGTCTGCTCGAGCCATCGAGCTATTTCGGCGGGATACCGATGATCTTGACTCCCGCTCCGCGCGCCACGTCCATCGCGTGAATCACGTCCTGGAACTTCACGGCGGTGTCGCCCTTCACGAAGATGATCTTGTCCGGGCGGCCGTCGTACACGTCGTGCAGCCTCTTGGCCAGCGCCGCTTTCGGCACATCCTCGCTGTTGAGCTTGTACGCGCCATTCGGCAGCACCTGGAGCACGATCTGGTCCGGATTCGGCTGCGGTGTGGTCGGTGGCGGATTGGGATCGGGCAGCTGCGTGTCGATCGCCTTCCGCGCCAGCGGAACGGCCACCATGAAGATGACCAGCAGCACCAGCAGCACGTCGATCATCGGCGTGCCGTTGATGTCGTTGGTGAGGCCGCGCTCGTTCGCGCCTGACATAGCCATAGTCGCGGTCTCCTGTCCTACTGTTTGTTAGGCGTCGGCGACAAGATGTCGCCCGGCACCGTGGAGCGGGTTCCCGGCGTCTGGTCGGTGATGGCTGCCAGCACGCGCACCCCGTTGTGCTCGATGATGTCGATCGCGTCGAGCACCTTCGCGTACTTGAGGTTCCGGTCCGCCTTGAGGTACATGATGAACTCCTGCCGCCCGGGCGCGTTGAAGATGTCCCGCGTGCGCTCGGCAAGCGTCGAGTTCTCGATGCGCTTCTTGTTCAGGTAGTACTGTCCGGCGGCATCGATCCCGAGCACGACATCATCGTTCTCTTCGGGATGCGCCTTGATGTTGATGCCATCGGGCGGCTGCGCCTGGAAGCCGGCATTGATGAGCGGCGTCACGATCATGAAGATGATCAACAACACGAGCATGACATCGATCAACGGCGTGACGTTCGGCTCCGCTTTGACCGCGCCGCTCGACCCTGTGGACGACATCGCCATGACTCGACTCCTCGATCAGAGAGTGGCGACTACTGGGAAATCGGGCCGCCCTGTGAGCTCGACGCCGACGAGGCGTTGAACTCGCGGGTGAACCGCGACCGGCCGAACTCGCCGGCCACACCCTTGATCAGGTAGTCGATCATTTCCTTCGACGTGTACGTCATCTCGACGGACAGATTGTCGATCTTGGTCGAGAAGTAGTTGAAGAACCACACGGCCGGAATGGCGACGATGAGGCCGAAGGCCGTCGTGATGAGTGCCTCGGAAATACCGGCCGACACCGAGCCTAACCCGCCGGCGCCCGACACCGCCATGCCCTGGAAGGCGTTCACGATGCCCATGACCGTTCCGAGCAGTCCGACGAACGGCGCCGTGGCGCCGACGGTCGCCAGCACGGCCAGACCGCGCTTCAGCTCGGACACGATGATCAGCATGTTGCGCTCCACCGCGCGCTCGGCCGAGTTGATGTCGGCCACGGTCACCGATCCATCCTGGAGCAGCGGCTTCACTTCGCCTAACGCACCGCCCAACACGCGGGCCACGTGCGACTTCTTGTAGCTCTCGGCCAGCTTGATCGCCTCGTTGAGGTTGTCCTCCTCGAGGAACTGCGAAAACTCCGGCGCGAACTTGCGGGTCTCCGACTGCGCCTTGCGCAAACGGATCCACTTCCCGATCGCGATGGTGAGCGAGAAGATCGACATGATCGCGAGCACGAAGACGATGCCCTTGGCGAACCACCCCATCGTGCCCCACATGGATACCAGCGACAGACTCATGGACTAGGTCCTCCGACGGTGTGCGATTGGTGAACCTACGACACCCAGCTCAGGGCTTGGGCCGCGCGAACGAAAACGGGAACTGCACGAGCTCTTTCACTTTCCGGCCGCCGGTTTCCGCAGCATAGAACCGCATGCGCGGCAGCACGTTCTTCACGGAATTCGTGAACAGGTCGTTGGAGGACTTGAGCACCTTGAACGTGCTCATGTCGGCCTTGCCCGTCGTGTCGATCACGAACTGCACGAGCACTTCGCCTTCGACGCCCGCGCTCTCCAGCATGCTCGGGTACTGCGGCTTCGGATTGTCTTCCTTGGCCAACGCCGGCTTCTCGACCTGGAACTCGAAATAGGTCTGATCCGGGTTCACCGGACCTTTGCCGCCGACGACGCCTTTCGACGTGCCGCCTTCGACGCCCTTACCGGAGAAATCGGCTTCGTTAGTCACCGCCTTCGACAGGTCGACATCCGGAATCTTGGTCGGGATGTTGATCGGCGGCGTCAGCACCTGGAAGCCCTTGGGAGGCGGCGGCTGCACCGTCGTCTGCGGCGGCGGCGGCTTCGGCGCCTCCGGCTTCGGTGGAGGCGGTTTGGTTTGGACGAACTTGACGTCCTCTTCCCGGTGCTCTTTCTCGCTGCGCAGGCCCGCGTTCAACGTGACCGCGACGGCAAGTCCGATCAGTGCCGCGTGCACGATGACGCTTGCGATGGCACCGCCCGGATTCTTGTCCCGTTTGGGCTTGGATTCGAGCAGCGTGGTGAACATGCTCGATCACGCTCCGCTGTGAAGGGTTCCACACCAGTCCGTAACGCTTCGGGAACTTTACCGGCGACAAATGAGCCGGTAATGCCGGCCACATTAAGAAACCGTGAAGCGGATGTTATTTTTCCCGAACGCCCAGCCGTGACTGCGCTGCGTGCGCCGAGCCTGCTCAGGCTGCGGCTGGGCCTTCGGCGCCGTCCCGCAAAACGTGGTCCGGTTCTTCGTCGGACACCGGGAGAGTCACGGTGAACGTGCTCCCGCGCCCGTATCGCGACCTGACGGAGATCGTGCCGCCGTGGGCTTCGGCAATCCACTGGCTGATGGCGAGTCCCAAACCGAATCCTGACCGTTCAGTGCCGCGCGAGCGCGCGCGATCCGCGCGATAGAAGCGCTCGAAAATGTGCGGCAGATCGGACGCAGAGATCCCGATGCCGGTGTCGCGTACCGAGAACGCGGCGGTGTGCTCGTACGATGTGAGCGAGATTTCCACGCTGCCGCCGCGCGGCGTGTACTTGATCGCATTCGTGGTGAGGTTGAGGAAGAGCTGCCGCAGCCGCGCCCGGTCGCCGAGCACCGACACGCGCGCCGGCTCGGCCATCGTCACCGTTAGGCCCGCGGGCTCGGCCAGGATCGTCGCGGTCTCGTAGACTTCGCGCGCCAGCGGCTCGAGCGCCACGCGCTCGCGGTGCAGATCGAAGCGCCCTTCATCGGCGCGCGCCAGCGTGAGCAGGCTCTCCACCAGGTCCGCCATCCGCGTCGTCTCGTGTAGCGCTTCCTCGAGCGCCACCATCCGCTCGGCGCGGGTCGACCCGCCGCTCATGGAGCGTTCGACGTCGGCGCGCAGCACGGCCAGCGGCGTCTTGAGCTCGTGGCTCGCATCCGCGGTGAATCGCCGCAACGCCGCGAACGACTTCTCGAGCCGTTCCATCATCTCGTTGAGCGTGATGCCGAGGCGGGCCATCTCTTCGTTGGCATCGTCGATCGGCAGGCGCCGGTGCAGGCTGCGCCCGTCGGTGATGGCCTGCACTTCGTTGATCATCTGCCCAACGGGACGGAACGCACGTCCCGCGATGATGTACGCCAGCCCGACCGACGCCATGAGCAGGAGCGGCGCGACGGCGAAGCTGGTGCCGATGAGCTCGCGGATCGCGATGTCGGTGGACGTGACCGACTCCGCGGCCACGACGCGCTGGACGTTCGGCACGTCCATGTCTTCGTTCACCGCCACCAGCAGCAGCCGGTCCTTGTCGAGGTCGAGCAGGACGCCCTGCCCGCCCGGCTTCACCGAGATCGCCTCGCGCTGCAGCGTCGCGCGATCGTCTTCGGACAGGCGCAGGTAGGCGAACGAGCCGTACAGCAACCTTCCGCTGGGGTCGAGGACGAGCACGTAGCCTTCCATCCCCTCGAACAGCGTCCGCAGCGTCGGCGAGAGAATCGGTCCCGACAGGGTGTCCTTCGTCACCGTGACGGGCCCCGACTTGCTCGCCTGCTCGATGATGTTGGAGGCGAGATTCGCCTGCGCCAGCACGTGTTTGGACAGCTCTTCGTAGGAGCTCGCACGGCGCGCCGTCCACAGCGCCGCGGTGAAGGCGACCATCGTGCCGACCATTGCGCCCGCGTAGGCAATCGTGAGGCGGGCCCGAATGCTTCTCACCGCGATCCTCCGCGCATCACTCGCGTATCACGTAGCCCACACCGCGGACGGTGTGGATCAGTTTCACGGGCGCGTTCGCGTCGACCTTCTTGCGGAGGTGGTTGATCACCACGTCCACGATGTTCGTCCCGGGATCGAAGTGATAGCCCCACGCGTACTCGGTGATGAGGGTACGGCTCATCACGCGCCCCGTGTGACGCATCAGGTACTCCAGCACCGTGTATTCCTTGGGCGTGAGCTCGAGGTCGCGTCCCGCGCGCCTAACGGTGCGCGTGTTCTTGTCCAGCTCGAGGTCCTTCACCCGCAGCCGCGGCCCGGCGATGGCCAGCGGGCGGCGGCTCAGCGCTTCGACGCGCGCCAGAAACTCCTCGAACGCGAACGGCTTGGTGACGTAGTCGTCGGCGCCGGCGCGCAACGCCTGCACCTTCGCGTCGACGGCGTCCTGCGCCGTGAGCACCAGCACCGGGCGCTGAAAGCCGCGGGCACGCAGGTTGTGCAGCACTTCCATGCCCGATCGCCCCGGCAGCCGCATGTCCAGCACGATGAGATCGTAGGCGTCCGAATGGGCCCGCCGTTCGCCCTCTTCGCCGTCGGGCACGAGATCGACGCCCCAGCGTTGCTCTTCGAGCCCACGCTTGACGTACTGCCCAACGGTCGGATCATCCTCGATTACCAGAATCTTCATTGCCAGCGTCGCTCAGTCATCCGGCCGTCGGGCGGTGGAACCCGTATTCGCGAATCTTGCGATACAACGTCTTGGGCGAAATGCCGAGGACCTCGGCGGCTTTCCCTTGATGCCAGTTCACGTGCGTCAACACCGACTCGATGTGGCGCCGCTCCACGTCGTCGAGCGGCAACATCGGCTCGGCCGCCCGGCCGCCGAAGGCCGGTCCGCCTAACGGAAGATCCGCCGCGTGGACGACCC
>DAHUXU010000076.1 GCA_027307005.1 Gemmatimonadota bacterium | reverse complement strand
GGCGATTGTGGCGGTGCACTACAGCGGTCACCCGGCGGATCTGGACGCCATCGAGGAGCTGGCGAGAGAGAACGACCTCTTCGTGATCGAAGATGCGGCGCACGCGCTGCCGGCGCGCTACAAGGATCGCATGATCGGCGCGGGGCGGAATCCGACGGCCTTCAGCTTCTACGCTACGAAGAACCTCACGACCGGCGAAGGCGGCATGCTCACCGGGAGCGACGAGTTCCTCGAGCGCGCGCGTCCGTTCAGTCTGCACGGCATGACGCGCGATGCGCTGAGCCGCTACGCGAAGGGGGGCAGCTGGCGTTACGAGATTCTGTCGCCCGGCTTCAAGTACAACATGACGGATATTCAGGCCGCGATCGGGTTGTGCCAGCTGCGCAAGCTCGAGTGTTTCGACGAGCGGCGCCGTGAGGTCGTCGAGATGTACCACGATGCGTTCGCCGGCGAGGATGCGCTGGAGCTTCCGGTCGAGCGCCACGACGTTCGTCACGCCTGGCACCTGTACGTGTTGCGGCTCCGTCCGGATGCGCTGCGCATCGGGCGCGATCAGTTCATCGACGAGCTGGCGGCGCGCAACATCGGCACCTCCGTGCATTTCATTCCGGTGCATTTGCATCCGTACTATCGAGACCGGTACGGCTACGAAGAGCAGGATTTCCCAGTTGCGGTCGGCAATTTCGAGCGCATGCTCAGCCTGCCGTTGAACCCCCGGTTGACGTCGACCGACGTCGGCGACGTCATTGAGGCCGTTCTCGACATCGTTCGTACGCACTGTAGGTGACGCACATGAAGCGTGTCGTCGATGTCGCGCTGTCCGCGTTGGCCCTGGTGTTGTTGTGGCCGCTCGGGCTGGTGGTTGCGGCGGCCGTGACGTTAGGCGACGGCGGTCCGGCGTTTTTCCGACAGGAGCGCGTGGGTCGCGGCGGCCGTACGTTCCGCATGTGGAAATTCCGGACGATGATCGTTGGATCGGAACGTAGCGGCCGTCACCTGACCGTTAGTGGCGACGGGCGCATCACACGCGTTGGTGCGGCATTGCGCCGGACGAAGCTCGACGAGCTGCCGCAGCTTCTCAATGTCTTGCGGGGCGAGATGAGTCTGGTCGGGCCGAGACCCGAGGTCCCGCGTTATGTCGCGTTCTACAATGCCGAGCAGCGCCGGGTCCTGCGCCTAACGCCCGGCATCACCGATCCTGCCTCGCTGCGGTACCGCGACGAGAGCGACGAGCTGTCGGGATCGGCCGAGCCGGAGCGGGTGTACGTCGAACGCATCATGCCGGAGAAGATTCGACTGAATTTGGCCTATGCCGCGCGCGCGACGTGGCGCAGCGACATCGGCGTGATCTGGGCGACGGCGTGCACCTTGCTCGCGCCTCGACGCGCTCGGAGCTCTCAGCCACGATCGGCGCCATCGGCCGACGATTCCGCCGGAGGATCGATCGCGCGATCCGCCGTCGGCCGCTAGGCGGATTGCCGCGTCACCGACCGCACTTACGAAATGCTGCCTCCTTCGCTCATTCGTTACCGCCGTCCGCTTGTGTTCAGCGCCCATGCCTCGCTGACGGCCATCGCGTATGCCGCGGCGTTCGCGCTGCGATTCGACGGTCACGTGCCGATGACGGCGGTGCGCGTATTCGCTGACACCGTGCTCGTGCTCGTCGCGATGCGGCTAACGCTTTTCATGCTCTTCGGCATGCACCGCGGGTTCTGGAAACACTTCAGCCTGCAGGATCTCGTCACACTCGGCGAAGCCGTTGGTTTAGGCACGCTGTGTTTCGGCGCCGGCCTTTGGGCGTTTGGCGAGCTCGGGCCAGTACCGTCATCGGTGGTGCTGCTCGAGGGCATGTTGACGCTGATGCTGCTAGGCGGGACCCGGGTGGCGGTGCGATATTCGCTGGAAGGCCGCCTGAACAAGCGCTCGGTGACGTGCCGGCGCGTGCTGGTGGTCGGTGCAGGCGAGGCGGGTGAGCGCTTGCTGAGGCAGGTGAACCACGACGCTGACCGTGCGCTCCATGTCGTCGCGTTGGTGGACGACGATCCAGGTAAGCAGCGCCGCTCGCTGCACGGGATTCGCGTCGCCGGCCGGATTCGCGACCTGCCCGACATCGTTGTCCAGCACCGTATTCAGCTGGTTGTGATTGCCATCTCCAGCGCCACGCCGGAGCAGATGCGGCACATCGTCGAACGGTGTCTGGCGGTGAAAGTCGAGTTCAAGCGACTGCCATCAATGCGCGAGATGCTAGAAGGTAGTGCGACGCCCGGCGCCCTCGCAGACATCGAGCTCGAGCACCTGTTGGTTCGCGAGCCGGTGACGTTCGAT
>DAHUXU010000064.1 GCA_027307005.1 Gemmatimonadota bacterium | reverse complement strand
GGGATACACGGTCGTCGCGATCATCGCCGGCATCGTGTTGTTCCTGGTGATTGGCTGGGTGCTCGCGATGTTCGGGCTCGGCGGCATCGCCGCGATGCGCTGATCCGGACGTTCTGTTAGGCACGTGGGGCGGGGCGCGCATGCGCACCCCGCCCCACTGTGCATCTGGACGTCGATCAGAATCCGAATCGCAATCCCGCCGACAGCGCCCAGTTCTGTGTCACCGGCGCGTCGATCGGCTCGCCCGAAACGTCCTGCAGATTGAACCGGCCAATGTAGTCCTTGGCCATGAACCGCACGCCGATCGAGCGCGCGATCCGCGCATCGATTCCTACCCCCGCGTTCCACGCGAAGTTGGTAGCGGTCGTCGACGGAACGCCGTCGCCACCGTCACCGAAGTTATAGTGCATGGCGCCGGCGCCAATCTGGAAGAACGGCTTCACCGATCCGCGGCCGAACGGACCGGTCGGCACGCTGAATTGCAAGCCGCCGTCGTACAGCCAGATGTTCGAATTGCCCTGCGCGCCCGTCGCGGCAAGCGGTACATCCACCTCGACGTTCGATTTCGCGTAGCCGAGGTTGCCGTAGAATGAGACGTGCGGCGCGAGCTTGAGCGCGAGCTGCGCACCCACCACCGCCGCGTCGTCCGTCGTCAGCGACGAGCCCGTACGCCGACTGAAGAAATCACCGAACGTCAGATAGCCGACGTACGGCGTGAACTGAACCACCTCATCAGACGATTCGTCGATCACACGCAGCCCACGCTGCGCACTCAACGGCGCCGCGGCCGCGACGAGCGCGACGACTGCCGCTACTGCGCCGGTTCCTATACGCATCGGGTTCCTCCAGTACGAGATGTCATGCGCCCACACCTCGCGCCGAAGGCACGCGCCATACCAGACTCTCGCGCGCTCGCGCTACCGCATTGATACAATGACACTTGCGCGCGAAACGGCACAACGCTTCGCGCTCACTGCTGTCCACGCGCAGAGACGGAATTGTCCACTCACTGCGTCGAACGAGGCGGCACCACGTTCCAATTGATGATGGCGTTCCAGACCATCGGGAATTCGTGATGGTTGAGATAGCGATGCAGCGGATCGAACGTGAACGCAACCACGTGTCCTTTGCGGACCGGCACATCGAAGATGGCGCCTTGCCCGATGATCTCATCCTCGCCGCGCACCATGCCGGACACGACGTACGGCTCTTCCGCTCCGTGCTTCTTCGATTTCGCCGTCGAGTCGCGCGGCGGTGCGGCCTTGTTGGGCTCGCCCATGATCGCGCCGGTATCCGCCGCTTCCGGCAGCTTGGTGCCGTACTGCAGAATCAGCATCGCGCTGTCGCGCGCCGGCACTTCGTAGAGCGGCGCATTCCCGCGAAACACGGTGGTGGTGTCGGGGAACCCGTAGAGGATCGGCGATGCGTGTCGCATGCGCACGCGCACGACGGATCCCGGATGGAACAACGTCCGCGTCGGATGCGGCGAGAGCTCGGCGGCGATGCCCGACTCCGCCGCGAGGCGCGTCGACGTCTCGAGCGTGATCAGCTCGCCCCCATCGTCGACGAACGCGCGCAGGGCCTCGAGACCGGCAAACCCGGGGCCGCCGGTGATGTCGGGGCTCGAGAACGGCGTCCCCAAGTTCGGCGTCGCGGACGTCGTCTCGAACGGCAGCGGCCCGAAGTCGCGATCGACGCCGTTGATCATTCGGTCGAGCGACCCGTTCATGTTGGGCACCAGGATGACGTCGAACCGTTTGCGCAGCGCTCCGCGGCGCAGATCGTCCTTGTCGATCGACGTGTACGGAATGCCTAACTGATCGAACGTGTAGCGCGACCAGCCGGCGTCCTGGGTGTCGTACCACGAATGGTAGACGGCGATGCGCGGCAGGTCGACGGCGTGCCGTTGGACATCCGGCGCACGGTCCGCGCTCACCAGCGGCAAGCCCCATCGTTCGGCGATCTCCTTCGCCGCGCCGGCCGGCGCGTGCTCGATGATCACCGATCCCGCCGGGAAGCTGTCCTGCCCAACGACGAACGCGTGCTCCGCCACCGCCGCGGTTGCCGCGCGGTCGCGTTCACGCAGCTGGAAGAGCGCGGGCAGCACTTCGCTCTGCGCACGGTAGGCGAGCAGGTAGACGGGGCCGGCGCCCCGCACCGCGCCGCTGTACGCGACCGTGTCCTCGAGGCGCTCGAGACCGGTCCAGTGAAACACCGAGGTGTCGTTCACCGCGCGCACCTGCACCCCGTAGAGCGCGCCTAACGTCCACGCGATGTCGTCGTAGGGCGGATACTGCGCCGTGCTCGGGTAGCTCTGCGTGCTGAGCAGGTTGACGGCGAGGTCGCGATACGGCTGGTCGAGCCTGATCACGAAGTCGCCCGCCGAATCACCCGCGGTGCGACGATCGATCTCGATGTGCTGCCGCTCGAGCTGGTTGATCAGGTAGGCGGCGCGGCGCGGATCGCGCTGCCGCGCGAATCCGGGAATCACGTACGCATGCGGCGTCTCCGTGCGACCGCGCGCGAGGCTGTTCACGCCCACCTGATAGAAGTCGTGCAACATCTTCGAGGCGTTCGTCGCTGCATACGTGAGCGACGCGAGCACGCCGGTCTCCTGATAATTGACGTTGTCGCGCGAGCTCCAGTACACCTGCTTCGTCGGCGGCCACGACCGATACCACTCGCGCGACGTCACCGGCGCCCCGGCGAATCGCTCGCCCGACAGATCGCGCAGATACGTGTCGCCGCCCGCGTTGCCGAACGTCTCGAAGAACCGGCCGACCGCATTGTGATTGTTGGCGACCCACATGCCGTAGCCCGGCCACCATCCATCGAAGAACGCCCACGTCCACACGCCCGGCAGCCCGGCCGCGCTCAACGTCGTGATGTCGTTGTTGGCCAGCACCTGCCACTGCCCGATGATGATCGGATCGTTGTTCACGTTGTACGGCCCGGTGCCCGTCGATACGTACAGCAGCGGCACCGACTCGTGCAGGTCGTGCATGACTAACGGATGCCAATCGTAGTAGATGTCGAAGATCGCCTTCGTCAGCGCCTGCGAGATCTGCAGGCCGTCGCGGTTGTTGTCGTGCAGCACGTAGCGACCCCAGAACGGCGACGAGCGCGGGAAGCCGTCGTCGAACCTCGGACGCCCCTTCGTATAGTGCAGGTACCAATCCACCTGCTTGTCGCGGCCATCCGGCTCGCTCACCGGATTGATGATCGTGATCACGCGGCTGCGAATCATCGCGTCGGTGGAGTCATCGCCCACCGCCAACCGGTACGCGAGCTCCGTTAGCATTTCCGGCGAACCCATCTCCGGAGAATGCAGGCCGCCGTTCAGATAGTAGATGGGCTTTGCGTCGCCGATCACCGCCGCCGCGGAATCGGCAGGCAGCGTCCGCGGATCGGCCAGGCGCCGCATCAGCGCGTTGTAGTGGTCGATCGAGTGCATGGTCTGCTCATCTGCGATCACCACGAGAATGATCTGGCGCCCTTCTTCGGTGGTCGCGATGCTGTCGACCCGCACCCGCGGCGTCGCCCGCGCGAGCGCGCGGAAGTAGGCGTAGATGTCCTTCGTGTGATGCATCACGCCGGGCGCCCCCGCGATGCTCCCGAAAAACTTGAGCGGACTCGGGACGCTCTCGCTCGCCGGCAGCGTGGCGACTGCCTGCGGCAGAAACCGCGGGTCGGTCGTCGCTTCGCGGACTAACCGGGCATAGCCCGTGTCCAACGCAACCCGGTGTCGAGTGGGCGCCGGCGCCTGCAAGGAATGCGTCTGCTGAGCAGGGGGCGCCGGCTGCTGGTACGCCGCAGGCTGTTGCAGCGCGACGGCGAGGAGGATCGAGAAGGGAAGCACGAGAGGTAGGTGGCTGGAGGTACGTTTTGGGTAGTTGTGAGTATCACCAAACACGCGCTCCATCAACCCCTTCCGGCGTTCCCCGGCCGTATCCGAATCGTCAATTGACGAGGGCCAATCGATTGGACACGAGAGGAGACGCAGGCCATGCGAGTATTTCTGACTGGAGCGGCCGGGCCGCTCGGACGAGCGCTCACCGAAGTGTTCCGCGAACGCGGCGATGCAGTGGTCGGTCAGGTTCGCCGACGGAGCGGCATCGGAGTGTTGCGAAAGTTGGGCGCCGAGCCGGTCATGAGCGATCTCATGCGCGCCCGGCTCCTCGCGGATGCGATGCAGGGCTGCGACCTGGTCGTCCACGTCGCGCAATTCTTCGACTTCTGGGCGCCGCAGGTCTCCACGTTTCACGCCGTGAACGTGTACGGAGCGGAAAACACGCTCGCCGCCGCGCTCGAAGCACGCGTGCCGCGCGTCGTGTACGTATCTTCATCGCTCACGATCGGTGAGCAGCCCGGCTTCTGGGGCACCGAGCGCACCGTGCACCGCGGGTACACCCATACGGCATACGAGCGCTCCAAGCTCACCGCCGAA
Organism: Gemmatimonadota bacterium; assembly: GCA_027307005.1. Lineage (GTDB taxonomy): Bacteria > Gemmatimonadota > Gemmatimonadetes > Gemmatimonadales > Gemmatimonadaceae > JADGGM01. The sequence continues at coordinate 692 of DAHUXU010000064.1, read as the reverse complement.
CAAGCGGTGCTGCGCTACCGCGCCAAGGGTGTCGAAGTGATCGTCGTCAATCCGGGTCTCATCGTCGCAGCCGGCGATTCCGGATGGCTCGGCCGCATGGTCTACGATTTCGTGACGGGCAAGCGCCGCCGCACCGGCGACGCACCGATGGGATGGATCTGGGCGCGCGACGCGGCAACCGGAATCGCACTCGCCGCCGACAAAGGACACAGCGGATCGCGCTACATCTTGAACGCCGAGACGATGTCGACGCACGAGTTCATGTCGCGCGTCGCGAAGGTGTCCGGCAAGTCGGCGCCCGGCGTGATGCCCAACTGGATCACCACGACGACGGCAACATTCTCGACCGCCGCCGCGTCGTTGTTCGGCGGACGTCCGCGCCTCTCACTCGACGAAGCACGATTCGCCACGTCGGGATTTCGCGTCGACGGCTCGCATGCGTGTGCGGCGCTCGGTCTCGAGTACACACCGATGTCCCGCTACCTGCCCAACATCATCAGCAGTTACCGCGCGAGCGCGAAGCTGCTCGCTGCGTAACTCGCCGCGTCCGATGCGCGCCGACAAACCGCGGCGCGCTCGGACGTCATCCCGCCGCGCATCGCTGCGCATCACTGCGCGTACTGCGCGTACTGCGCGTACTGCGCGTACTGCGCGTCACTGCGTCAACCCCCATGACACCCCGTGCAACAGCG
>DAHUXU010000022.1 GCA_027307005.1 Gemmatimonadota bacterium | reverse complement strand
CCCGCGGGATCGTAGGTCCACGTGACGGGCTGAGAGCCGAGCAACGTTTCCGTCGTCTTGCGGTTGGCCCGGTCATAGACGAACGCCTGCTTCTCCGTGCCGATCGCGTTCGGATCGGGCGTGCTCCACTTCCACAGCGTGTCGAGGTTTCCGGCGCGGTCGTAGTGCTGGCGCACGCGCAGCGCTTGCGCGCCGGCGCTGTCGATCGTGAGCGTATCCCGGCCGAGCAGATCGAGCAGGTGACGCGTGATGTGAAACCCGGTGGTGGAGTCGTTGGGCGTCGTGTCCGCGACCACCCGACCGGCCCCGTCCCTCGCGTAGCCCGCCGCCTTGCCTAACGCAGACAGCGTGCGCGAGAGGTTGCCCTGTTGACTGTCGTAAAAAAGCGAATCGGTGGCGCCGCTCGCGTACGTGACGGCGCTCAGGAGCGCTGTCGCAGTGCCGGTCGTGTAGTACGAGAACCTGACCTGGTGCCCGGCACCGTCCGTTTCGGTGAGCGTGTTGCCGTTCGCGGGGTCGTAGGTGGCCGAGCTGGCATCGCCCTCCGGATTGACCGTCCCGGTGATAAAGTCCCATGCTGGGTCCCACGTGTATGAGGTCGTCGAGTACTTGAGCGGACTTGGCGTGAAGGTCGTCGAATCGGTTACCGTTTTCACGTGGCCCAGGTCGTCGTACGTCGCCGCCACGATCTGGCCGTTCGCGTGCTGAACGCGCGCCGCAAGGCCGGGAAAGATGGCGCTGTCGTACGCGATCAGCGTTTCATCGCCGAGGGCGTCGCGAATGCGGTTAGGCGCGCCTAACGCAGTGAGCCAGAACTCCGTGGTGTCGCCAACATCCGTCCGAGGCCCGTCGACCTTGGTGTTCGCCGCACCGAGCGTCAGCGCCGCTGTGCCTTGGAGGCCACGGGTCTCCAGCGGCGTGAAACCCGTCACGGCGTTGCTGCCCGCCGCGAGCGGAATGGAGGCCTGCACCAATGGACTCGGCGCAGTTGAGTAGTAGGTGAAGCTCAGCGAGTCGCCGCGCTGGTCGATGAGCTTGGTCACGCGCGCATCGTAGGATGCGCGGTACCCGAACGCGAGCGTGTCGCCGTAGACATCACCGATGCGCGTCACCTGATCATTCGCGTTGCGCGAGATCGAATCGAATCGGGCCTGTCCGGAAATCGCCGGGGCATCGACGCGGGTCAGCCTCCAATTGCCGGCCACGTTCTCGTAGGAGAAGGTGTAGACCTTGTTCGCCGATGCCGGCGCCAACGTGATGGTGCTGAGGCGTCCACAATTTGCGTCCGTGTAGGCAAACGTCGTTGTCTGGCCTAACCGATTGACGGTCTCCATGTGACAGCCGTAGACGGTGTCGAACTGCACCTTGAGCCCGTGAGGCAGGAAGCGGACGAACCGGTTGCCGACCCGGCGTACGGTATCAGGGCGGTCGACGTTGGCGGCGCCCCACGCGTTCGGGTTGCTGGGCGAGCGCACATATTCTCGAGCGCTGCCATCGCCGCCGACCCAGAACATCGTGCTCAATCCAGGGGTGAGCGTCAGCCGCTCCAGCCCAGCGACCCACCAGCCGTGGCCGAATTGGCTGTGATCTCGGCGAACGACGAAGAACTCGCCCGATACCGTATCGCGCGAGGCCACGCCGCCATAGAACCGCGTGACCTCGAGCGCGTAGCGTTGGGCACCATTTTGGTAATTGCGCGTTGCCACCGGGTCGAACATCAGGGCGATCCGCCGCGTGCTGAGCGGCGCCCAGTTCGTGCCGCTCCACTTGGCCGAGTCGAGCTTGACTCCGACGCTGTCGAGCAAGCGAGCCGATACGGAATCCGGAATGCGGGTATCCGGCAGCGTGACGTTCGCCGCGATCACGACATGAGGATATGCGAACCGGCTGTTGTAGAGCAGCACCGGCGTGCGTGCGTTAGTCAGCGTCGTCGTTGTTGGCAGGGCGTATGCCACACGCAGATCCCCGCACTCGTAGCTCACGCCTTTCGCCACGGAGACGTGGAGACACAAACTGCGCTCGAGCGTGCTCCCGGCGTTCACGGACGCGACGTCGACGACCCCATTGTTGTCTCGAACGACCGTGACATCTGCCGAGCCGCTGTCGCGAACGGTCGTGTCGCTGACTAACCAGGCGATGAGCGACAGCCTGCCTGTGGCGCCGCCTGTCAGACTGGAAGTAAACGCAATGGAAACGTTGCTCGTCGCGCCCGCCCCAAGGTGGACAGTGTCTGTGGACGACGTGCACCCGCTCGCGATTGCGCTGCCAGCGCAGGCGCGCGTGTATTTGATTGTCGCGCTGTCCGTGCTGTTGTTGACGAGCGTGAACGTGCGCGCCGCAGGTGCGCCAGGGTCGACGTCTAACGCCGAATGGTGTGGCGTAACGGCGATATTCAAGAAGGGCTTCGGGGGCGGAGGATTCGCCACGGTGACCGTGACGCTCGCCGTGACGGCGGCTTGTCCGTCGTCAGCTGTGAAGGTGAAAGTGCCCGTGCCCGGCGTACTCTTCGTGTCGAAGAAAACGTCGATGGCCTTGGACGAATCGCTCTGCACGACAAGGGAACTTGGGTGGATACTATCCACGACAACGGCGCCCGTGTTCGTGGTAGAGAGCGAATAGCTGACCGGTTCGTGGGGGTTCATGTTCGTCACGATGAACTCTTTCCCAATCGCCCGCTTGCTCACGACCTCGCTCATGGTCGAGGTGCACGGCCTGATCGCGGTAAGCGCGGTCTCGCAAGGCAACGCGGTGTTCACATCGATCGTGCCATCGTCCTGCGATGTGCCGGCAACGCCGTGCAATTTGACGAGGCCGCCGCCGGCTGGCGTGCCATTGGTGCCGAAGGTGACCGTGATGGGCGCCGTTTGGTTAGGCGCGAGCGTGACGGACCCGGAGCTCGGTGCGCCGCAGTTGACGGCAGGAGCCACGCAGCCGGTGGTCGAGAGAGTAATCTGGCCACTGGCGCCTCCCGTATTGGCCACTGTGAACGTGTCGATGAGGCCAACGCTGTTCGGCGCGGCATTCTGCGCCAGGTCATCCGGAGTGATCGAGACGATTGGATGTGGTGGGGACGTGTAGGTATAGATCGCCGTCCCGCTTCCACGATTGAGCGCACCGTCGGCAATAGCGGCGACGAGCGTATCCGCCTTACCCGGCCGCAGGGAGACCGTGCCGCTGGACGTCGCCGCGGCGGCGCATCCGGCCTCGTTCGTTGTCTGGTAGGTGAAACTCGAAGTGACGGTGACACCATCGAACTCGATCGACCGGCTATTGGCAACAAGGCTGACGTTGTCGCACCAGGTGATCGTCACCGGCAGGTTGATGAGAGTATCGGTCCCCGTCGCGGGAGCGACCTCTACGACCGGCGGTGTCTTGTCGCCGCCGCCGATGTTAGGAATGCCACTCGACGGTTGGGCACCGCCTTGCGCATCAGCAGCACTCGTCAAGCCACCCGATGCAATGAGAGCGGCACCGAGTGCCATACTCGATGCGGATGTGCTCATAGTCATCAGCAGCAGTGCCGCGGCGAACCGGCGGCGTGCGTAACGGAAGGGTGAACCGAGTCGTAAGGCGGCGCGCATCTAGGGCTCCCGTGGAGTGCGTATGCTCGGGCGCCAAGGCAGAATGAGTGCCTAACTGTGGCGATTGCGAATTCCTTGCGGGA
>DAHUXU010000020.1 GCA_027307005.1 Gemmatimonadota bacterium | reverse complement strand
GACCACATAGGTCTGCATGACGGCAGGCGACAGGGATGCCGAAAGCGCGGCAAACGGATTGCTGGTGAACATCATGCCCCCCTTGTTACTGCACTGATTCTAAACGCGCACGGCGCGACGCACTCAAACCTGCAGAATCCCGGTGGCGCCCTCCACACTGCACGCGATCGTCGGATTTCGAGTTGCCGATCCGCCGACGGATCGGCAACTCGGATCGGCAATTCAATCGCACGCCCCTGACTGTGTTCGGGCCGGTGGTGCGGACCAAGCGTCGATTGCGCGCGGCAATGAACTGCCGCTCAAAATGATAACACCTCCACAGCGGTGCGCGTGTGCCTCGTTGATCTCATTCCCCGGATGGGCCAGTCACCGGCGTCGGTCGAATTTCGAAGTCCAGCGCAGCGAGATCCGCCATGATCCACGTGGCCGGTGCGCCGAGCCCCGCGACCGTTCCGGGATTGACGAGCCAGGTTCGTCCGCCCCGCACATTGATCTGCTGCGACACGCCCGCGTCGTGCGAATGTCCGCAGCAGACCACGTCGTAGTCGCCGGTGCAGGCAAGCCCCCGCGCATAGTGCGGATAGTGCGTTGCGATCACCCGCCTTCCGGCGAGCACGAGCTCGGCGTCCGCACCGTGGTAGGTGACGAGGCCGCCCGACGCGGTCGAGAGTCTGAACAGCGCAGGCGCGTCGCCCAGGTTGTTGCCATGGACAAGGTGCACGGGCAACCCCAACGCGACCAGCGGCAGCAGCGTGTTCATCCCGATCAGGTCGCCGCAGTGGATAACGGCAGCGGCGCCCGCGGCCTTCGCTTCGGTCACCGCGGCGGCGAGCATCGGCGCGCGGTCGTGACTGTCGGAGACGATGCAGATCTTCACGGCGAACTCGCGTCGGATGCCCGGTCAGGGCGCCGATCCCGGCGGTTCGCCGGGCGCGAAGCCGAACGCCTGGTCGAGCGGGAACTCGGTGTCGGCCGATTCGATGGCGATGGATTCGCCGTAGCGACGGACGAGCGCATCGGCGGCGGCCGCCTGCGCAGCTTCGCTGAAATCGGGAATTGTGGTGCCCACGGCGGAAGGCTCTCGAAACAACGCATCATCGCTCTCGACACGACGGTGCATTTTAACAGGCACCGGCGACACGGCGCCGCAAGCCGTTGCGCCCGGCGCGGCACGAAGCATTGACTTCCGGGCGCCGTGGGCGTTGCATGGCGATGCCCGCTCCCACGACGCGCCCGCGATCTCCATGTTTCTCGGTCACTTCGGCCTCGCGCTGGCCGCCAAGCGCGTCGCACCGCAAACGTCGCTCGGCACCGCCGTGCTCGCTGCCCAATGGGCCGACGGACTGTGGCCGGTCTTCGCTCTGCTGGGAATCGAGCGCCTCGAGATCGTCCCCGGCGTCACGGCGGTCACGCCGCTCGATTTCGTTTCGTATCCGTACTCGCATGGCCTCGTTGCCGATGCCGGATGGGCGGTACTCTTCGCGGCCGTCTACGGCGTCTTGCGCAGGGATTGGCGCGGCGCGCTCTGGCTGGCCGCGCTCGTGCTGTCGCACTGGATCCTCGACGTCATCGCCCACCGTCCCGACATGCCGACCTGGCCCGGCGGTCCGTTGCTCGGGCTGGGATTGTGGAACTCGGTTCCGGGCACGCTGCTCGTCGAGTTCGCCCTGTTCGCATCCGGGGCCTGGATCTACGCGTCGGCCACCCGGCCGCGCGACCGCCTCGGCATCGTCGCCTACTGGAGCTTCGTCGTCACGCTGGCGCTGGTCTATCTGGCGAGCGTGTTTGGCCCGC
>DAHUXU010000724.1 GCA_027307005.1 Gemmatimonadota bacterium | reverse complement strand
TGTGTGCATCGTGCTCTTGAGCGCGGTCGGCGATGTGGTGCACACGCTGCCCATCGTGAACGCCCTCAAGCGTGACGATCCAACGCGCCACATCACCTGGCTGTTGCAGCCGGGACCGGCAACGCTCGTCCGCGGCCATCCGTCGGTCGACGACATCATCGTGGTCGAACGCTCGCGCGGCTGGCGCGGCTTTCTCGACGCCCGCCGCGCACTCGAGCCACGACAGTTCGACATCGCGTTGGCGCTCCAGGATTACATCAAGGCGGGTGTGCTCACGGCGTTCACCCGTGCTCCGGTCCGCCTCGGCTTCGACCGCGCACGCGCGCGCGACCTCAGCTGGCTCTTCACCAACGTCCACCTTCCACCCCACCCGCGGCAGCACGTGCAGGACGAGTACCTCGAGTTCCTCACAGCGCTGAATGTCCCGGCCGACCCCATCGAGTGGCGCGCGGGCCCGCGCGGCGCCGAGCGCGAGTGGCAGCGCGAGTTCGTCTCGCGCTTCGACCGGCCGATCGTGTCCCTGGTGATCGGCTCGAGTCGGCCGGAGAAGGACTGGCTTCCCGATCGTTGGGCAGAGCTCGCCCGCGTCCTCCACGATGCGTACGGCCTCGCCCCGGTCATCGTCGGCGCGCGCACGCCCCGCGAGGTTGCAACCGAGCAGACCATCCTCGCCGGGGCGCCGGGCGTCGTGTCCGCGCTCGACAGCGGCCTGCCGCGCCTCACGGCCATCCTGGACGCGTCGGCGCTCGTCGTCTCGCTGGACACCGGTCCATTGCACCTGGCCGTTGCGTTAGGCAAGCCCGTCGTCAGCCTGCTCGGCTATACGAATCCCCTGCGCTACGGGCCGTATCGCCGGTTCCAGGATCTCGTGATCAATGCCTACGGCGAAACCTCGCGTCAGGGCGCGCTGTGCACGGACCGCCGCCCGGGTCGCATGCCCCGCATCGCCGTGCGCGACGTCTTGGAAGCGGCCGACCGCTGGCGTTCGACCTACGAGGTTGCTCGCTGACGCCGACGTCGCCGCCCGCATGCGACGTCAGCGCGGCCGCGCGAGGATCACGAAGGTCGAATCCAGCCACGGCGCGTGCCGCATCGCCCGATCCCACAGGCGCGTCGCCACCGTCGGATGCGACCGCGGCTTGGGATCGCCCAACACCGTGAGCACCGTGAAGCCGAACCGCTGCTCCAGCAGCGGCGGCAGCGTGGCCGGCGCGTAGTAGAACAGGTGGTGGAAGGTGTCGTAAAACCGCCCCCGGCGGCGGCTTAAGCCTAACCTGCCTAACATGGACTTCCCGCGCGACGCCAGCGATTCGATGTTCGGCACGCCCAGGTAGAGGATCCCCGCGGGCTTGAGCAGCCGCCGCGCCAACTCCAGATATTTCGCCGGCTGCTTGGGATGCTCCAGCACCTGGTCGAGATACACGCAGTCGTAGCCGCCGCACTCGAGCGGCAGCGCGAACAGATCGCCGGTGTAGATGCGCGCGCCCACGGTCCGCGCCACCCGCTGCGTCGTCGCGTCGTCCACATCATACCCTTCTACCGTCCAGCCGCGCGACTTCGCCACCGCCAGCTCGAGCCCGTCGCCCGATCCAACCGAAAACATCCGCCCCGGCGCCATGTAGCGCTCGAGCAGCTCGACGTTCGCCGTCTTCTGCGCCAGGCGGAACGCGCGCGCCTCCGGCGTCCTCGGCCCTTCAGGAACGTAGCTCGCGTAGTAGGCGGTGAGATACGCATCGGTGTACTGCGGGTTCATGAACCGCACCCCGCAGCCCTCGCACCGCGAGATGCAGGCGCCGCGGTAGTCCCGGTCGAACGCGCGCACGTCGGGACACGCGCACAATGGACACACGCCTAACGGAGGGTCGAACGTCGGGTCGCGCGCCGTCACGCCGGCGCACCGTCGAGCGGATGAAACCGGTACTGGATGCCCACCCGCTCGAGCAGCGCCACCAGCCGCCGCAGCGCCAGGCCCATCACCGTGAAATAGTCCCCGTCCACGCGCTCGACGATCGTCGCGCCGTAGCCTTGAATGCCGTACGCGCCGGCCTTGTCCATCGGCTCGCCGGTGGCCACGTAGGCCGCAATCTCCGAGTCGTCGAGCTCGCGGAACGTCACGCGCGTCGATTCCACCCGCGATTCGACGCGCCTGCCGCCGCCGAGCGCCACGACCACCGCCGTGTGCACGACGTGCGTGCGGCCGCTCAGCGCCCGCAGCATGCGACACGCGTCGGCCTCGTCCACCGGCTTCCCGAAGATGCGACCGTCCAGGACGACGATCGTGTCGGCAGCGATGACCAACGCATCCGGATGCCGCGCCGCGACGGCCAATCCCTTCTCCGTCGCCAACCGCAACGCGTGGCCGGTATCGGACTCGCCCTGGCGCATGGACTCATCGATGTCCGCGGCGTCGACGTCGTGCGCAATGCCGATCATGCCTAACAATTCGTGACGCCGCGGTGACGCGGACGCGAGAACGACCCGCACGCTCAGCGCTCGAGCCAGAGCGTGACCGGCCCGTCGTTCACCAGATCGACCTCCATCATGGCGCCGAATTCGCCGGTCTCGACGCGCACGCCGCTCGCGCGCAGCAGCGACACGAATCGCTCGTAGAGCGGTATCGCCGTCTCCGGACGCGCGGCGTCGATGAAACTCGGCCGCCGCCCTTTGCGGGCGTCGCCATAGAGCGTGAACTGTGACACCACGAGGAGCGCGCCGTCCTCCAGCTCCGCCAACGCACGATTCATTTTCCCGTTCTCGTCCGCGAACAGGCGCAACCCGATCACCTTGTCGGCCATCCAGCTGACTTGTTCGTCGGTGTCGCCGTGCGTAAAGCCTACCAGAAGACAGAAGCCGGCGCCAATGCGGCCGGCCATGCGGCCCTCGATGCGGACCTCGGCGCGGGAGACGCGCTGGAGCAAGACGCGCATGGGAGCGGTCGGCTGGTGGTCAGC
>DAHUXU010000658.1 GCA_027307005.1 Gemmatimonadota bacterium | reverse complement strand
CCACTGATGCGCAGGGCCGCATGCGCGCCGATCTGCTGCCCGCGCTCACGAGCAACAGCCTCGTGTGCCGGCAGGTGGGCAACGTGAACACCGGTGCGATCGATCCCATCGCCGAGGTGTGCGCGGCCGCGCGCGCCGCCGGCGCGTGGGTGCACGTGGATGCCGCGTTCGGCATGTGGGCCGCCGCGTCGCCGACGCTGCGTCAGTTAGTCGCCGGCATCGGCGACGCCGACTCGTGGGCCACCGACGCGCACAAGTGGCTCAACGTCCCGTACGACAGCGGCGTGGTGTTCTGCCGCGACGCCGGTGCGTTGCGCGGCGCGATGTCGTCGAGCGCCGCCTATCTGGTGGAGGGCGCCCACCGCGAGCCGTACCAGTACACGCCCGACTTCTCGCGCCGCGGCCGCGGCGTGGAAGTCTGGGCCGCGCTGCGCGCGTTAGGCAAGAGCGGCGTCGCCGAGCTCGTCGACCGAAGCTGCCGGCACGCGTGGCGGTTCGCCGCCGCGCTCGAGGAGGCCGGCTTCGAGATTCTGGCCGATGTCGTGTTGAATCAGGTGCTCGTCGGCTTCGGCGACGCCGAGCGCACCGCGCGGGTGATCGCCGCGATCCAGGCGGACGGCACGTGCTGGTGCGGCGGCACCGTGTGGCACGGGCGGCCCGCCATGCGCATCAGCGTGTCGTCGTGGGCGACCACGGATGACGACGTCGAGCGCAGCATCGACGCCATCGTCCGCGCCGCCCGCGCCGCCTAACGTACCCGCCCAACCCGCGCCGCCCGGAGACCCCAATGGCCGATCCCAAGACCGACACCGCCGGCGTCATCGCGTTCCCACCCCTCCTCGTGGTCGGCGCGCTCGTGTTAGGCCTGGTGTGGCACTGGTTCGTCCCGCGGCAGCCGTTCCCGCCGGTGCCGTCGCGCATCGTGGGGATTGTCTTCGTGCTTGCAGGCGCCGCAATCATCGCCTGGGGCGCGCGCACCATGCGCGGCGCGGGGACGAACGTCCACCCCTCGCAGCCCGCGCTCGCGTTGGTGACCACCGGCCCATTCCGCTGGTCGCGGAACCCGCTGTATCTCGCGATTCTGATCATCTACGTCGGCACGACGCTGGTCGTGGACGCGCTGTGGCCGTTCGTTCTGTTAGTCCCACTCATCGCACTGCTCGAATGGGGCGTGATCAGGCGCGAAGAGCGATACCTCTCGCGCAAGTTCGGCGCCCCGTACGAAGCGTATCGCGCCCGCGTCCGCCGCTGGATCTGAAGGCGGACAGGTCGGACAAGGCCGGACACGACCGGATCGAGCGCGGCTTGGGCAGTGTCCGGCCGTGTCCGTAGTGTCCGGCGTTGTCCGCCTTTAGGCCTTGTCCGCCTTTAGTGTCCGTAGTGTCCGGAATCGTCCGCCTTTAGCCCTTGTCCGCCTTTACCTGCGCAGGCGGAGCATCACCGCCATGGCGCCGAGGGCGCCGGACATGCCGAGGCACAGGTCGACGACAGCGTGGAGCGCATCGAGCCCGTGCTGCGACGCCGGATGCAAAAAGAGGAAGAGGCACAGGCCTAACGCCAACAGCGCCGCGCTGAAGGCCGTGCATCGCCGTGCCTTGGCCGCCTTCGGGATCGATCCCATCAACATTGCAGTCGCTCCTGCCGAACGGTTAGTCGGTGAACAGGTACCACGCCATGAGCGCCATCTTGATGCCGACGAAAGTCAGCGCCACGGCGAGCAGGTCCCAGCTCCACACGCCGTCCGCGTAGTCGCGGTACACGAAGAGCCCGACGGCCACGATCGTCGCGACGATGCCCGCCGAGCTCGTGGATTTGAGGCGATGGGTGAGGAACCGCTCGTCGACCGCTCTACCGAGAATGCGCATGGGGTTTCACGAGAGTGAAAATGTCGTCAGTCGCGCAGCGAAAGACCTTCGCGAACGTGAGCGCCAGCTCCAGGCTCGGCACATAGCGGCCGCGCTCGATGGAATTGATGCTCTGCCGCGAGACGCCGACTGCCTTGGCCAGATCCTCCTGCGTCCATCCGCGCTCGCCGCGCAGCTCTTTGACTCGATTTCTGATCTCTGAGTCCATGTCAAGCTTGCTTGTCACGCTGAGAATACGCTCGTCTGCGGATCATGTCAAGTATGCTTGTCTTTCGACTCAGCGGCACATGGAAATGAGACGGGCCCCAGCTCGAGAGAGAACAACGAGATGGGGCCCGCACCGTCGCTTGCCAGTCAGCCGAAGGGTCCGTCAGGTCCGGCAGGGTCCCGCTTCGTCCGCCTTACGCCTTACGCCGTAAAGTCCGTTAGATCAGGCAGTGTCCTGTCGTGTCCGCCTTACGCCCTTTAAATCCGTTAGATTCGGTAGCGTCCCGGGGTGTCCGACTTACGGCATCTTTGTTCCTTCGTCGTGCAGCACGAGCACGGAATCCGCGCCCTTCGAGTAATGCGCGGTGGTCGTCCCGACCAGCTTCCCGTCTTGCAGCCGGTACGACCCTTTGGTCATCACCTTCACGCCCTTCCGCCGCTGGCTCGAAAACGTGCCCGTGTGCTCGATCAGGCTGTCGCCCGACACGGTGACCATCAGCGGCACCTTGAGTCCCGACGGGAAGGTCATGAACCACCCGGTCGTGTCGGCAGTGGCGGTCAAGACGTACTTGGTGGGCGTCGTGTCTTTGCCGGCGTTAGGCGTCGCCGTCATCTGCCATTTCCCGGCGACGTCGGCGAGCGACAACGCTGGAGCGGGTGCCGGCGCCGGCGCGGGCGCCGCAGCCGCGGCGGTCGAGTCCGCGGGCGCCGTGGTGCTGTCTCCGTTCGCCGCCCCTCCGCCTTTCTTGCAACCCACGACCAACAAGCCGGCGCAGCCAACGACCGCGAGCTGCGAGATGATGCGCATGTGATCCTCGGCGTTCGGGAAGGGAGCGATTGTCAGACAGCCACACCACACGCTACCAGTATCTGAGATGCCGTCAAGCCAACGACTCTCTCTGCCGACACGGCCCGCCACCCGCCTTCGCACTCGCGCGAGCAGCCGAGCCGTCCGTCAAATCCGAAGTGTCCGGTTTTGTCCGCCTGTCCTGTCGTGTATCCGAACAAGCCCACTCCAACACACTGCCGCCTTGCAACGTCGAGCTCGTCTCGGCCGCCTGGCCGGGAGCGGCTCTGCGCAGTCCGCCTGCCTTTGAGCTAAGAAGCGGCTACATTTCATGTTACCCCACGCTTCGAGCCCCGCGAGGCGTGGGCTTTGCATCGCAATCCCGGACCTTTGCACATTCCGAGTCGCCTCGGCGTGGATACTCGGTGGAAAACGCGGCCAAACCAGGAATTGTGATGTGCATTGTTGGAACTCGTTGCTACGGTTGAAGTTGTGAAGAGACTTGCGCGGAATCACATGTCAGAATATCGTCACCTCCCGCGTCTGGCTCATCCCACCTCGCGGAACCCGTAGGTCAAGTCCACCACAACTTCGGTTTGGCCCTCAGTTAGGAGACGCATCCCCATGGCCCTGCCATCCAAGGCCTCGCCCCCAGCGACCCCGGTGTCGTTGAACAAGAACGCTCGGACGGTGCTCGAGAAGCGCTACCTCGTGAAGGACGAAACGGGGAAGCCCACCGAGCGACCCGAGGATTTGTTCTGGCGCGTGGCCACCGTGGTGGCGGAAGCCGATCGCCGCTACGGCGCCAGCGAGGGCGCGGTGGAGGCGGTGGCCGAGGAGTTCTACCGGCTCATGACCGAGCGGCGGTTCGTGCCGAACTCGCCCACGCTCATGAACGCCGGCCGTCCGTTAGGCCAGCTCTCCGCGTGCTTCGTGCTGCCCATCGAGGACGCGTTGTCTAACGGACACGACGGGATCTACGACACGCTGCGGTCGATGGCACTGATTCACCAATCGGGTGGCGGCACGGGTTTTGGCTTCTCGCGCCTCCGTCCCAAGGGCTCCATGGTGCGCTCCACCACCGGCGTCGCGTCCGGCCCCGTGAGCTTCATGAAGCTGTACGACGCGTCGACCGACGCCGTGAAGCAGGGCGGCACGCGCCGCGGCGCCAACATGGGCATTCTGCGCGTCGACCATCCCGACATCATGGAGTTCATCACCTGCAAGGAAGACCTGACGCAGGTGGTCAACTTCAACATCTCGGTGGCCGTCACCACGCAGTTCATGCGCGCCGTGCAGACCGGGTCCAAGTACGACCTCATCGATCCCGGCACTGGCAAGTCCGTGGCGCAGCTCGACGCGCGCACGGTGTGGAACAAGATGATCGAGGGCGCCTGGCGCACCGGCGAGCCCGGCGTGTTCTTCATCGACGAGGCCAACCGGTACAACCCGGTCCCGTCGTTAGGCCAGTACGAAGCCACCAATCCCTGCGTGGTCGGTTCGACCCGCCTCGCCACCGACCGCGGGCTTCTCACGATGGAAGAGCTCGAGCGCGAGCTCACCGAGATCCGCGTGGTCACCGACGACCGCGTGCCGGCCATCCGGTCGGCGCTC
>DAHUXU010000654.1 GCA_027307005.1 Gemmatimonadota bacterium | reverse complement strand
GGCATGCCGCGCGCGGCCCGCGCGGAGGGGACGGGCGGGCGCGGCTCCGATGGCGACAAGCTCTTCAAGGCAGGCCGCTACAAGGAAGCCGCGGCGGCGTACGAACAAGCGCTCCGCAGCGGCAAAGCGTCGGCGCGGCTCGAGTACAATCTGGGCACGGCGCTCCTCGCCGCCGGCGAACGCGACGATGCGCTGACCGCGCTCGAGCACGCGTCGCAGATCGCCAACGACGCGGATCTCAAGTACCGCGCGCTGTTCAACCTCGGACTCGGCTACTTGCAGCGCGCGCGCTCCTCGGCCGGACAGAACGCCTCGCAAGCGTACATGTCGGCGCTCGACGCCTACCGCAAGGCGCTGCGTCTCAAGCCGAACGAGCTCGATGCCAAGTGGAACTACGAGCTCGCCAACAAGAGCAAGAAGGGCGGGGGCGGCGGCGGCGGAGCGCGCAATCAGGACCGCCCGGAACAGGGCTCCGCAGCCAAACAGTCCCAACATCCGAACGCGGGCATCGACAAGCGCTCCGCGGAGCAATTGCTCAACAGCGCCGAGCGCGAGGAGCGCGACGTGCAGGCGCGCAAGCAGAAGGAAAACCAGCCGACGCCGCCGCCGGGCGGCAAGGACTGGTGATGCTCGCGCTCCTGGCGATCCTTGCGTTAGGCACGCAGACGCCCGGCGCGTCGCGCATCGACAGCACGGGCCGGCCGCCGGCCGTCGTCACGCGCGCGCCGCTCGACACCAGCGCCGCCGTCAACGTGCGCGTGCTCACCGCGCCGGAAACCGTCTACGTGGGCCAGCAGTCGACCTACGAGCTGGGCGTGTTCCTCGACACCAACGTGCGCGACCGCATGCGGCGGCTCGAGGCGATCGCCCCCGAGATGCGCGGCCTCATGGCCTATGAACCGCCCGCCACCGCGTCCGGCTTCCCGACGCGCACCGTTGGGCAGCATCGCTACGAAGCGCGCGTCTACGAGCGGGCCGTGTTCCCGCTCACGCCGGGACGCATCGCCATCCCGCCGGCGCGCCTCGTGTACGCGATGCCGCTCACGTACAGCTTCTTCAGCCATGAAGAGACCTACGAGCTGCGCAGCGACAGCGCCGTCGTCGTCGCGATCGAGCCGCCCGAAGCTGGTCGGCCGGCGGACTGGAACGGCGCCGTGGGCACGCTGCACATCGCATCGCGCGTCGACAGCACCGGCGGCCGCGTCGGCGATCCGATTCTACTCACCATCAGCGTCGCCGGCCGCGGCAACGTGAATCTGTTTCCGCGACCGCAGATCGCCGTTCCATGGGCATCGGCCGTGCCGACGGTGGAGCGCGTCAACCTGGCGCCCGATTCGTTGGACATCCGCGGCGTCAAGGAATTCGATTGGGTGCTGACGCCGCAGCACGACGGGCGCCGCACGATTCCGGAGATCCATTACTCGTACTTCGATCCGGATGCGCGCCGCTACGAGACGGCGGTCGCACCGGCTGTCCCGATGACGATCGCGTCAGGGACGCTCGCGAGCAGCGATACCGGCGTCGCGCCGCCGCGCTACGCGCTGCGTTCCACGTATCGCGGACCCATCGCGCCCGAGCCGTACACGCAGGTGCCGTTCTGGTGGCTGGTGGGTCTCGCGCCGCGGCCGGCATTCGCCCTCGCCGCGGCGCGCCGGCCGCGACGCGCGCGCAAGCCGGCGACGCCGGCTCGCGCGCTCCTCGCGCTCACGCGCGCCGCCGACCCACCCTCGACGCGCGAGCTCCGGCGCGCAT
>DAHUXU010000630.1 GCA_027307005.1 Gemmatimonadota bacterium | reverse complement strand
ACCTGCTCCTGCACGTACGAATGATCTTTCGTCAGCTGCCGTAAGGCGCCGTCGCGCAGCATGTACACGCGCGAATCGCCAACGTGACCGATCAGATAGCGCGCGTCGTGCAACAACAGCACGCACACCGTCGTGCCCATCCCCTGCTTGTCGACTTCGGTCAGCGTCCGCTGATAGATGGCCTGGTTCGCGCGCTGCAGCGACTGCTGCACCCGTTCGCGCGCCTCGGCATCCGGCATCGCGTTCGCCTCCCGCAACTCGTCCGACAGGATCCGCACCGCCATGTCGCTCGCGACTTCGCCCGCCGCGTGCCCGCCCATGCCATCAGCGACCACGAACAATCCGCGCGGCAGGTCCGAGAAGTAACTGTCCTCGTTCCCCGTCCGGATCATTCCGGTGTGCGTTCCCTGACCGACTTCGAGCTGCACGCGCGCCCCATCAAAAAAAGAGAAGAAACACAGCAATCGCGACTGCCACGACGACCACCACCCACAACAGCAGCGACGGCCGCCGACGCCGGTCACGCGATCCGCGCTCACCGACGACGCCAGCCTCCTTCTCCTGCGCCTTCGCCGTCCCACCTCTCGTAAGCCCAGCCCCCGCCCCAGGCTCCCGCCCAACCTCGCGACCCCCCGCCCGCCGGCCCTCAGTTCCAGCAGCCATCAATCGAGCGCGCTGCTCCGGCGTGAGCGCCGCTATCGCACGCGTCTGACCGGCGCCGGCGCCAGGATCAGTCTCTGCGCCCAACTTCTCGTCGCCCACATCACCACCAAACTCCGTTCCAACACCCGTCGGCCGAAAGATGAACTTGATACCGCCAACGCGCAGGTCCGGCGCGCCCTCGAGCAGCGACTCGCCGAGTATCCGGCGTCCCCCGACATAGGTTCCGTTGGTCGAGCCCATGTCGACCACATACCACCCCTCATCCCGCCGCTGCAGCTTCGCGTGCGAGTCCGACACGCTGTCGTCGGCCAACGAGATCTCGTTGTGCGCACCGCGCCCGATGTGCGTCAGCCGCGACCGAATCTCGAACACCGTACCGTTCAACACGCCGCTGCTTTTGACTTCCAACGTCGCGAGCACTGGTCGTGCCGGTGCGGCATCGGAGTGAAAACGGAATTCCTCGGACCCGACCTTCAGCACATCGCCCGCGGCGAGCCGGCATGATGATGCAACACGCTCCCCGTTCACCGACAGCCCATTCGCGCTCAAATCGGTGACCCTGTATCCGCCCGGCCCGGCCGCGATCACCGCATGCTTGCGCGACACCTCGCCCGTTGGCACCACCACGTCGCAGGCCGGATCGCGACCAACGACCAGTCCTTCATCGGGAACCACGTACTCTCTGCCGTCCACCAATGACACGAGTCGGCCACCCGTCGACCCGTAGTCGACTACCCAGAGGCGCTTGGCTGCAGACGCCGAAGCGACCTCAGGCCTCTTTACGGCAGCCACAAAGCTCGTGTTTCCAGCCTTTCGGTCGTCCCCGAAGAACAGCTCGGTCGATCCGACGTCGATCTTGTCACCGTGAATCAGCGGCGTCGGCTCCGCACCGAGCTGCACGCCGTTCACCGTGACATCCGCTGCTCCAGTGCGCCTGATGATGCTGCTACCGTCCGCCTCGACCACGACGACCGCGCTCATCTCGTTCGGACCACCATGCGCGGTCGGGACTGGTCTGCGAGATCCTTCCACGCTCCCGATCCCATTTTCCCCCGGAGCGAGCGGGTACTGACGAGCGCCGACTTGGAGGTAGGCCATTCAGTAGCTGGAGAGAATCACGGGAGGGAAACATCGCTCACCGAGCGGCTCTTTCCGGAGGAACCTCGTAGCTCTAGCCCAACTCGGCAGATCGAAACTATTTCGGGCCAACCACGCAAGCAAGCCGCCGGGACTGATAGATTATTCAGAGCACATGCGCGCGCCGATCACCGAACGCAACGGGCTGAGTTTCTCACACCGCGACATGCCGACGGAGCCAACATGGGCGTCTTGATCTGGCTCGTCATCGGCATCGTGTCAGGCGCAGTCGCCATCTCGCTTGTCCCGGGCGAGGACCGCGGCAGCGCCCTTTCGACCGTGTCGCTCACCGCCGCAGGCGCACTCATCGGTGGCTGGATGGGAAACGTGCTCGCCGGTCGCCTCGACGCCGGCCTCTCGCTGTGGAGCGTGATTCTCGCCATTGTCGGCGCGGTCACGGTCCTCAGCGTCTATCGATCATTCGCTCGACGCGCGCGATGAAGGCGTCCAAGCGGTGGCGGCACGCATGAAATCGCACATCACGATTCGCGGCGCGCGCCAACACAACCTCAAGGGCTTCGATCTCGAGATTCCGCGCCGGGCGATCACGGTCGTCACGGGACCATCCGGCTCCGGGAAATCATCGCTGGCATTCGACACCATCTACGCCGAGGGGCAGCGCCGCTACGTCGAATCGCTGTCCGCGTACGCGCGCCAGTTTCTCGAGCGCATGGAGAAGCCTAACGTCGACTTCATCGACGGACTGTCGCCGGCCGTCGCGATCGAGCAGAAGAATCCGACCAAGACCTCGCGCTCGACCGTCGGCACTGCGACCGAGATCTACGACTACCTGCGGCTGCTCTGGGCACGGATCGGTCGAACGTTCTGTCCGGTGTGCGGCCGCGAGATTCGGCCGTCGTCGGTTCAGTCCGTTACCGACGCTGTGCTCGCGCTCGCGCCTGGTTCACGCTTCGCCGTCGCCTTTCCGCTCATCGTGAGCGAACACGTCACGCACGAGATGATCGTGTCCGGCTTGCGCGAGCAGGGATTCTTGCGTGTGGTCGCCGACGGCGTCGCGCTGCACCTCGACGACGTCGCGCCGCAGGGCTCCGCGACAGTCGACCTCGCGGCCGCGCGAATGCTGCTCGTCGTCGTCGATCGTCTCGTGGCCGAGCCGAGCGCCGCGCGGCGCGTCGCCGATGCAGTTGGCACCGCCTTCGCCGAAGGCGACGGCGACTGCTTCATCGTGCTCGCGCCGAGCGACGCTGCGCCCGACGGCTCCGTGCTCAAGTTCACCACTCGGGTCGAGTGTCCGTACGACGGCACGCGCGCGCCGGCGCCCACACCACAGCTCTTCTCGTTCAACAGCCCGCGCGGCGCATGCCCGACGTGCAACGGATTCGGCGCCACGCTCGAGTACGACATCGATCTCATCGTTCCGCATCCCGACCGCTCGTTGCGCGAGGGGGCGATCGATCCGTGGACCAAGCCGCGCTACGACGGCCGCCGCCGTGCGTTAGTCGAATTCGCAAAGCGGCACCGCATCGATGCCGATGCCCCGTGGTCGAGCCTGACGTCCGACCAGCACGGTCTCCTGCTCGAGGCGTGCGAGCGCGGATACAAGGGAATCTTCCCGTTTCTCCGCGACCTCGAGGAGAAGCGCTACAAGCAGTACATCCGCGTGTTCCTGAGGCAGTATCAGACGGCGCGCGAATGCCCAACCTGCCACGGCACGAGGCTCCAGCCCGAGGCGCTCAACGTTCGCATCGCCGGTCAGACGATTGCGCAGGTGAGCGCGCTGCCCGTCGACCAGCTCGGTCCGTGGCTCGATGATCTGTCGCTCTCCGATTTCGAGCGGCAGATCGCGAACAGCGTGCTCGCCGAGGCCGCCTCGCGCACGCACTTTCTCGTCGACGTCGGGCTCGGCTATTTGTCGTTAGACCGCGCCGCGCGCACGCTGTCGGGCGGCGAGGCCCAACGCATCGCGCTCGCCAACTCCCTCGGCTCGCACCTCGTCGACGCGCTCTACGTCCTCGACGAACCGTCCATCGGCTTGCATCCGCGCGACGTCGGCAGGCTGCTCGCGCTCCTCGCGCGGCTGCGCGATGCCGGCAACACGGTGCTCGTCGTCGAGCACGACCTCGAGGCGATCCGCGCCGCGGACTACATGGTCGAGCTGGGACCGGCCAGCGGCGAACGCGGCGGGCAGGTCGTGTTCGCCGGACCCGTCGCGCGCGCCGCCGCGAGCCCGCTCACCGGCGGCTATCTCACCGGAACCCGCGCCATCCCCGTGCCCGCCGAGCGGCGTCCGTTAGGCCCGCGCTGGATCGCGCTCTCCGGCGCCCGTGAGCACAACCTGCACAGCGTGTCGGTGCGCATTCCGTTAGGCTGCCTCACCGTGGTCAGCGGCGTGTCGGGAAGCGGCAAGAGCACGCTCGTCCACGACGTGCTCTACCGCGCGCTCGAGGCCCGCCTCCGCGGCGAAGACAGCGCCAAACGCCACCTGGGCGAGCGCGCCGGCGAGCTAGACGCCATCACCGGCTGGGACGCCCTCGCCGACGTCGTCCTCGTCGACCAGAGTCCCATCGGCAAAACGCCGCGCTCCAACCCCGTCACCTCGGTGAAAGCGTTCGCCGAGATCCGCCGCATCTTCGCCGACCAGCCCCTCGCCCGCAAACGCCGCTACACCCCCGGCACCTTCAGCTTCAACGTTCGCGGCGGACGCTGCGAAACCTGCGAGGGCGCGGGCCATCTCCAGGTGGAAATGCTGTTCATGGCCGACGTGTACGTCCCGTGTGACGATTGCGGCGGCCGTCGCTTCAAGCCCGAGGTGCTCGACGTCCGCGTCAACGGCAAGAACATCCATGACGTCCTCGAGCTCTCCGTCGATGAATCCATTCGCTTCGTCCCGCGCGAAGAGAAACTCGGCCAGGCACTCTGGCAGCTGCAGCAAGTGGGACTCGGCTACCTCAGACTCGGACAGCCGGCGCCGACGCTGTCCGGCGGCGAAGCCCAGCGCATCAAGATCGCGCGCGAGTTGACTAACGCAGGCCGCACCGGCGGCCGAAAGCTCTACATCATGGACGAGCCCACCACCGGTCTCCACCTCGACGACATCCGGAAGCTGCACCGCGTCTTCGAGCGGCTGCTCGACAACGGGCATACGCTGCTCGTCATCGAACACAACCTCGATGTCATCAAGCTCGCCGACTGGATCATCGACCTCGGACCGGAAGCCGGTGAGCGCGGTGGCCGCGTCGTTGCAATGGGCCGGCCCGAAGAGGTTGCCGCGCTGGATGCGTCGCACACCGGGCGATGGCTGCGCACCGTCCTGCCCGGCCGAGTCCCCGCGCAGCTGCGACGCGAAGAACCGGCGCTCGCGCATCACGCGGCCTCGTAACGTGGTTGCGCTTCTGCCGTTGACTTCGCCCTCCGCCGGCGCGAAATTTTCGGTTTCGCACGAATCATGATCCCGAGTAGCTCAGGGGTAGAGCAGCCGGCTGTTAACCGGCGGGTCGGGGGTTCAAATCCCTCCTCGGGAGCTCGTCCGGATATCCATGTGCGACGAAGGCCGCCCTTGCAGGCGGCCTTCGTCATCACGTCCTGTGCGCCGAGGCGCTGGAGGGAGGCGGACGCGAAGTCAGCGAATCGAGGTGCTGTTGGTCGACGTCGCCTGAGCGCTGCTCGACGAGCCGGCGCCGGTCACGACGTAGTTGGCGTGCGTCGCTCCGGGCGTGGGAGGAATCTCGGTGGGGAATCCCCCCATGCATGCGGCCGCGACAAGGGGGAGCACGACGAACATCGCCGTATGCAAGGTGCGAGGGACGCGCATGTCGACGCTCCGTGACGGGAGTTGGTCGGCGGCCCGACTGGCGTGGCGCATCAGGCGCCGTAGCCTCGTAGCTTTGCGTCGCCGGCTTTCGCCGGGTTTGCCTTTGTCGGCGCGGCCGTCGAGCCGCGCGATCATGCCGTGTGGCACCACACGTGGGTGCTGCATTCGGGGGACGAGCGGATGAGCGCCCGCGTTTCGCGTGGCCGCGCAGAAGATATCTCGACGTCATTCGACGCCGAAAATATGTTTACGGTCCTTTTTACCGGCGCATGGCTCGCACGTCGAGCGGCCGTGTCCACCTGAGCGCGCGAGCGCGGAGATAATTTCTCGACATGCCTTCCAAGCGTGATGGCTCCCGCGCCGCTCCCGCACCGTGGGTCGGTGTGATCATGGGCAGCAAGAGCGACCTGGAGCATCTGCAGCCCGCCGTCGATCTCCTAACGGAGCTCCAGAGTCCGCACGCGGTGCGCATCGTGTCGGCGCACCGCACGCCCGAGTGGATGGCCGAATATGCCGCCACCGCCGAACGGCGCGGGCTCTCGGTGATCATCGCCGGCGCCGGCGGCGCGGCGCACCTGCCGGGCATGGTCTCCGCGCACACGATTCTGCCGGTGTTAGGCGTGCCGGTTCCCGCCACCGTCTTGAACGGCATCGATGCGCTGCTCTCCATCGTGCAGATGCCCAAGGGCGTTCCCGTGGGCACGCTCGCCATCGGAAAGCCGGGCGCGGCCAACGCCGCCCTGCTCGCCGCCGCCATCGTCGGCGGCACGCACGCCGAGGTCCGCGAACGGCTTCGCGCCTGGCGCGCCGCGCGCACCCGCGAGGTCCGCGAGCAGGAGCCACACGCGTGACGAGCGTGTTGCCGGGATCGACGTTGGGCATCCTGGGCGGCGGACAGTTAGGCAGAATGGTCACGCTGGCCGCGCGCACGCTCGGCTACCACGTCATCGTGCTCGACCCGGATCCGCACTGCGCTGCCTCCGCCGTCGCCGATCGCGTCGTTGCGGCCCGCTTCGACGACGCGCATGCCGCCGTCGAGCTCGCGCGCGCGTCTGACGTCGTGACGGTCGAGATCGAGAAGATCGGCATCCCGTCGCTCGAGGCAGCCGCGCGTATCGCCCCGGTCCGGCCCGGCGCCCACGTGCTGTACCTGGTCCAGGACCGCGCTCGACAGAAGGATTGGTTGAACGACAATGGCTTCCCGGTCGGCCCGTACTGGACCGTCCACTCGGCCAGCGAGCTCGCCGATGCGTCGGAGCTGGCCGGCCCGGATGCCTTCGTGAAATCGACGACGGGCGGATACGACGGCCGCGGACAGCTCCGCCTCGCCGGCCCCGCCGCCGCGGCCGAGGCCTGGCGCCAGTTAGGCAGCCGCCCGTGCGTGGTCGAACGCGCCCTTCCGCTCGAGCGCGAAATCTCCGTCCTCGTCGCCCGGCGTCCGGGCGGCGACACCGTGGTCTATCCGCCCGCGTGGAACCACCATCACGAAGGCGTGCTCGATTGGTCCGTGATCCCCGCGCCCATCGGCGCCGACATCGCGGCGCGAGCGACCGCCATCGGCGCGGGGATCGCCGCATCGCTCGACGTCGTCGGGCTGCTCGTCACCGAGATGTTCGTGTTAGGCGACGGCACCATCACCGTCAACGAGCTCGCGCCGCGCCCGCACAACAGCTTTCACCACACCGAGCTCACGGTGATCACCAGTCAGTTCGAACAGGCGGTGCGCGCCGTGTGCGACCTGCCCCTCGGCTCTCCGGAAGTCGTGAAACCGGCTGCCATTGCGAATCTCTTCGGCGATATGTGGCTCGGCGGCGCTACGCCGCGCTGGGACGCCGCGCTCGCGATGCCGAATGTGCGCGTCCACCTCTATGGTAAATCGCCGCGCCCCGGCCGGAAGATGGGGCACCTCGGCGCCGTCGGCGACACGCCGGACGCCGCGGTCGCCCTGGCCGTCGAAGCGCGGCGCCGCGTGCGGGACGCCACCCGCGCCGCCGGCGCCGCGCCGGCCGCCTAACGATCGCGACGCGCGGGGCCGATCAGCCACCGCGCGCACCCGCGCGCCACGAGGCTGCCGTCCGCGTCGCGGATCTCGGCAACGAATTCGTGCTCGCGCTCCTCCGTCGCGTCGACGTCGGGCGCATGGCATTCCGCGGTGAGCGTCCCCCGCGCTTTCTTGAGAAAGTCGATCGAGAGACTCGTAACGATCCCCCGCGCGCCGTCGGGCAGCCCCACGATCATTGCCAGCCCCGACGTCACTTCAGCGAGATTCATGAGCGCCACCGCGTGCACCGACCGCAGATGGTTGCGCACCGCCCGGCGATCGCGCATCACGACGCGCGCATACCCCGGCCGCAAGGCTTCGACGCGCGGATGGATGGTGCCGGTGTACGGCACCATCCCGCCCAGAATCGTGGCGAACATCCATTTGCCGCCGGGTTTCCCGCTCAACTGCTCCCATAATGTGCGCAGGCGCACGCCCGGAGAGGTCGCCATGGCAACTCCGTTAGCGAGCGGCGTCCAGCAGACGCGATCCGATGACGCCGTAGGCTTTGTCGAAGTGGTGCCCCCCTGGCATCGCGGTCACCGTCACGCCGTGCACGCCGGAGAGCGCGGGACAAGCGCTCTCCGAGTCGCCGGTACCATAGACGCACCAGACGCGCACACCCGCCGTCGCCAGCTTCTCGATCTCCGGCACCGTCATCAGATCGTCCTTGCGCTTCTTGTTGGAGATGAGATCGATGAGATGAAACTTGAAGTTTGCGTTGGGCGCAGCACCGAGCAAGGCGACGAGCCGGATGCGCGCCTCGAGGTCGGGCGGCAGCCGGGTCGCCATGAAGGGCAGCACGTCCGCCCCGTGCGAGTATCCAACGAGGATGAGACTGTCCGCGCCGAATTGGGCGAGATAGTGCCGCGCAATCCAGGCCAGATCGCGCGACGCGCCGTTGGGATCGCGCTGCGTCGACAGGTAGGAGCGCGTGTCCAGTCCGACCACCGGAATGCCGTGCGCGGCGAGCGAGTCGGCCAATTGCTTGTCGATCGCGGCCCATCCGCCGTCGCCGGACAGCATCACCGCCATGGTATGCGAACGCGCGCCGCGCGCGGCCACTTCGTGCAGCGGCAGCCGGGTGGTGTCATGTACCGTCGCCTGCGGGCGCGCACCGCGCGCCGCCAGCGCGATGGCCAATGCTGCCAGCGCCGCGCTCACCAGGATGCGTGCCCCGCCGTTTGCCGGCAACCCTGAGTTAGGCCGCCGGCCATCCAGGCGTCACGGCGATGAGGTGGGAGGAATGGTCAATGTCACATCCTCCCCGGGTGTGATCGTGATCTCTTCGCTCACCGGCGAATGGTTGCCGGCAATCGGCCGCGCCAGGAACCGCACCTGCTGCATTCCGCTGATCAGGAACCCCGGCAGCTTGAATCGGCTCTTCTTCACCCCGACCGCCGTGCCTAACCGGACGCGTTGCCCGCCCGACAGCACATAGATGTCCATGTCCGTGAACCCCTGGTTGTCCACGTACACGTAGGTATCCGGTTGCGGCCCGTTCGCCGCCGGCGGCAGATGATGCGCGCACGCCGACAACGAGAGCGCCAGCCCCAACCCCGCCAAGACCTGCCATGTGCTTCGCACAGTCCCCTCCCGGCCATGAGCCTTGCCGCATCGCGCTGCGTGCCGGCATCCATCGGTGGACACCGCCTCACGTGCCAGCGTACCACTCGTATCCGCGATCACTCCAGTAGCCGCCGTTCCGCTCCGCCATGAACTCCACACGAGTCAGATACTTCGTACACTTGTAGCCGAGCTTGATTGGCGAGTGCAGTCGCGCCGGCGCGCCGTGCCCCGGCCCCAAAAAATGTCCGTCCAACCCATACGCCACCAACGTCTGCGGATGCAAAGCACTGGCCAGGTCCCAGCTTTCATGATAGTCCGAGTCAAACGACGCAAAATCAACGTACTGCACCTGTGGTTTGATCCCGACCCGGTGCGCCAGCTCGCTCACGCGAACGCCCGTATACTCGACCACAGCTGTCCACCCTTCGACACAATAGTGGTTCACACGTTGGGTCACCGACGGGAGCGCCTGTAACTCGGCCAACGAAAGCCTGAGTGGTTGGTCGACGAGCCCCGTCACTTCCAGCGACCACGGCCCGCGCTTCGCCTCGTCCCAGATCGGCACGCGATCGGACACGAAGTACTTGGGATACGCGGCACCCGCGAGCACCGCCGTGCCGTAGTCCATCGAGCGATGCCGAAACAGCGCGCGCTCCACTTTCTCGTTCCAACGCTCGGCTGCGAGCAGCGCGGGCCGCGCGCGCTTCGGCCCCTCGGAATCACACGCCAGCAGCAGCGCCGACGCGAACGACAACGCCGACACTTCGATGAACCGCCGCCGCCTCACGGCTGCGTCTCTCCCGACGCCTTCGCGTCTGCCGTTCGCCGCGGCGGCAACAGATGCCAGAACGGTCGCGCATTGCGCTCCTCCGGCGACAGCCGTTCGTCATAGTTGCCCGTGATCATCGACGGCAACGAATAGGGATCGACCGCGAAAATCATGAAAATGTGCACGAACGCGAGCGCCACCAGGAGCAGCATCGCGAGAAAATGCCAGTAGCGCGCCCACACGTAGCCGCCTAACAAATCGGTCAACAGGCCTAACTGAACCGGCTTCCAGATCGCCAGGCCCGTGATCACCGACGCCGCGCCCACGATCGGCAACGCAAAGTAGGTTGCCCGCTGCAACGCATTGTGTTTCCCCTGCCGCGGATGATCGGGCCGCGCGAACGCGTAGAACTTGAACATTTCCCACGCGTCGCGAATGTCGCCGCGACGAGGCGCCAGGTCCCGCCACTCGCCGTGCAGATAGATGAATCCCAGGTACACGAGCCCGTTCACGACCAGGACCCACATCGCCGCAAAATGCCAGTTGCGCGCGCCGGCCAGCCACCCGCCGAATGTGAGCCACGCCGGAATCGCCTTGTGCGCGAATGGATAGCAGCAGAACGTGTCGCCGCGCCTGGCGAACGCCGGGTACGCGTTGAAGATGCGTAGGCCGCTTCCCACCATGATCGCCAGCGCGACCACATTCACCCAATGTGTGACACGCACTACCCAGTGATGTCGCTTCACCAAACCTCCTCTCACCGTTGCCTCCATAGGCCCAACGAACAGTTCGCAGCAGCCAACCTATGCGAACGGCCCGCGACATGAAAGCCGCGCCACGCAAGCGATGAAAGACACTCGACCGCGCCCGCCCGACATCGCGCGATTGCGCGCGTGCTGCTCACCATCGCATCCGCGGTGTCCACGTCCTCTCATACACCGCTCGCCGCACGATGCTCGCGTCCTCTGGACACGCAGCTTCTCCCTGAGCCCGGCCTGTCGAGACATATTGCACCATGTCCGAACCGGGCTTGCTCTCCGATCTGCTGACTCTGTTTGCGCTCAGCGTCGCAGCGGCGCTGGCGTTTCATCGCCTCAGGCTTCCGCCCATCGTCGGCTTTCTCATCACCGGCGTCATCTCGGGCCCGTACGGATTCGGTCTCATCCGAAACGTCGCGGACGTCGAATCCCTCGCCGAGATCGGCGTCGTTCTCCTGCTGTTCACGGTCGGACTCGAGTTCTCGTTGCAGCACCTGACGCGGCTGCGGCGCTTCTTGTTCATCGGCGGCGCTCTCCAGGTGGGCGTGACCATCGCCGTCACAGCAGCCCTCGCCCGCCTGCTGGCGGTTGCGTGGAACGTTGCCGTGTTCCTCGGCATGCTCGTCGCGCTGAGCAGCACCGCGATCACGCTGCGTCTCTACGCGGAGCGCGCGGAGCTGGATACGCCGTTCGGGAACGCAGCCGTCGGGATCCTGATCTTTCAAGATCTCTGCGTCGTCCCGATGATGCTGCTGACGCCCGCGCTGGCCGGCGGCGGACGGAACACGACGAACCTCGCCGTGACCCTCCTCGAGGCGGCGCTCTTCATCGCGGCCACGGTGGTCGCGGCGCGCCTGGTCGTTCCGCGCATCCTCCACCTGGTGGCCGCGACCCGGCGGCGTGAAGTCTTCCTGCTCACGATCGTGCTCTTCTGCCTCGGCACGGCGTGGGCGTCGGCCCGCGTCGGGCTCTCGCTTGCGTTAGGCGCGTTCATCGCCGGCATCGTGATTGCCGACTCCGAGTACAGCCAACAGGCCCTGAGCGACATCGTTCCACTGCGCGAAGTGTTCAACAGCCTGTTCTTCATCTCGATCGGAATGCTGTTCGACGTTCGCACGTTAGGCCGATCGCCGCTGCTCGTCGCGGGCGCCATCGGAGGCGTGATCGTCATCAAGGCCGCCGTGACCGGCGGGACCGCCCTCGTGCTCGGCCAGTCGCTGCGT
>DAHUXU010000607.1 GCA_027307005.1 Gemmatimonadota bacterium | reverse complement strand
CCGTTGCGCACCGCGGCTTCCATGAGCCCGGTGGCCGACGACGTCGCGATGACCACCGGGCGCGACGTTCGGAATACGTCGCGCAGCGCGGGCTGCATCTCGGCGATCACCTGCTCCATCGGCTTGCCGCGATGCCCGATCATCGGGCGCAGCTGCGCCTCCAGAACCTCGGCGCGCACTTCCGTCGGGCCGGGAAGGAAGAAGCGTCCGAATCGCGGACGCGTGACGACGATGCGTTCTTCACGGTCGAGCGTGGCGTGCGTCATGGTGTGCTCTCCTCGAGCGTCTGACCGGCCAGGAATGCGGCGCCGCGGTCGAACACGGCGCGCGCCAGTGGTGAACGCGGGGGCACGCCGCCCAACGCCAGCGGAACCACCGGCGCGAGCGACGGTCCGTCGATGATGAGGTCGGCGCGGTCGACGACGTCGTCTCGCCTAACGACGCCCGCGAAAGCGACGAACGCATCCACCGCGGGACGGGCCTCGAGATCGGTCGCGCCATCGCCAACCAGCATCGACGGACGCGGCGCCGCCGGCTCCCACGCGGAGATCACCGCCCGTTTGCCGCCGGAGCGCGAGAGCGGCGATGCCTCATCGAATCCGCGGTACGATCCGTCATCGCCGAAGCGAAGATCCACCGCCGCGACACGGTCTTCCGGTACGCCCAACGCACGCGCGACGGCGAGCACGGCCGGGCGAAGGCCCCCGGAGACGATGCGGACATCGATGCCCTCTCCGTGCAGCGCCCGCACCACCTCGCGCGCGTCCGGCACGAGCGTCGCGACGTACCGATCCGCTAGCGCCTCGATGTCGCGACGCGCCGGTTGCGCCAACGCCAGGCGATGTGCGTACACCTGCTCGAGCGCGATCTGTCCACGCATGGCGGACGCCGTAAGGCGCGCGATCTCCTCGTGATGCGCCGCGCCCAGCACCTGGATGCCTTCGATGGCGCAGAGCGTGGAGTCGCAGTCGAAGATCACGCAGCGAAAACGCACGTCTCCCGTTCGGGTGGCGAGTCGAAATGATCGCGCAGGAACGTTCTTCCGTTAATCTTCCTCGTGGCGCCGGTCGACACCAGTCTCGCGGCACGTCCGAACCGCATTGTGACGAGGGGCTTACCGGCGCGGCCGTCCGTCATTAGCGTTCCGCGGTTCCTCTCCTCCAGGCGCGATACGCGGACCGGCTCGGGCCGGTGACGAAATCGCGCGACCCGAAGTTATTCCGGCATGACCGCATCCGACTCTGCCATCGTGCGTCGCGTGTTGGACGGTGATACCGAGGCTTTTGCGATCCTCGTGTCCCGTCACCACGCGGCGTGCTTGCGATTGGCCACGCACGTGCTCGGCTCGCGCGAGGATGCGGAAGACGCAGCACAGGAGACGTTTCTGCGCGCGTACCGGCATCTCGCCCGATACCAGGAGCGAGAACGGTTCACCGGGTGGCTGTTTCGCATTCTGGTGAATCAATGCCGTACCACGCTGGCGCGGCGGCGGCGCGGCGACGCGCGACTCGCGGATGCTGGCATCGAGCTGGGATCGTGGGATGAGGACGCGGCGGAGTGGGCGGAGCGCGACGCGATGCTGCGCACCGCGCTGGCGCGCCTGCATCCCGTGCAGCGCGAAGCCGTGCTGCTGCGCTTCAGCGCCGATTTGTCGTACGAGGAAATGGCGGCAGCGACCGGTGTCGGCGTGTCGGCGCTCAAGATGCGCGTGAAGCGCGCGTGCGCGCGGCTGCGGGCGCTGCTGGGCGAGTCGATCCATGCCTAACGACCGCGACGAGCTGCCGCGCTGGATGCGGTCCGCGCTGCGCGAGCCCATCGCCGCGCGGCCGGACCACGTAGAGCGCATCATGGCGCGGGTGCGCGGCGCGGCGCGGGCCGACGCACGGCGCGCGCGTCTCAAGCGGGCCTCGCGGCTGCGGGCGCTCGGCCTTGCGCTCGCGGCGAGCGCGGCCGGTGTGACGATTCTCGTGAGCTCCGCGCGGACGATGTGGCAGTCCTCGCTGGACGAGCCGCTGGAGGCGAGCGCGACGTACATCGGTGATTCCATCGATCCAGCGCTGCACGACACGTTCGACCTGGTGCGGTTCGCGCTGCGGGCGCGGGGCGCGTCGCGGGTGGTGCTGGCCGGCGACTTCAACGCGTGGAGCACCACGCGCACGCCGTTGTCGCGGAGCCCGGCGCCGAACGCAGAGCGGTGGGCGGCGGTGGTTCCGCTGCGGCGCGACGACGTTCGATTCGCCTTCCTCGTCGATGGGACGCGGT
>DAHUXU010000581.1 GCA_027307005.1 Gemmatimonadota bacterium | reverse complement strand
CTGCGCGGCCGGGAGCCACGACGCGACGATCGCGCTGATCGCGAGCGCGAGTGGCACGGCCACGAACGTGAGCGGGTCCGACGGCGCGGTGCGATAGAGCACCGATCGCAGCGCCTGCGTGGCGAGCAGCGCTCCCGCCGTGCCGATGGCGAGCCCGGGAATCACGATGCCGAGCGCATGCCGCACGATGAGCCAGCGCACGGCGGTGCGCGGCGCGCCTAACGCGAGGCGGATGCCCATCTCGTGCGTGCGCCGTTGGGCGAGCTGCGCCATCGCGCCGTAGACGCCGACGACCGCGAGCGTCAAGCCGACGATCGCGAACACCAACAGCAGCGTGGTGAGAAATCGCGCGTGCGCCATCGACCGGGCGACGACATCGTGCAGCGTGTGCGTTTCGACCACGGCGAGCTGGGGATCGAGCTCGTGCACCACACGGCGAACCTGCGGGATGAGCGCCTCGGGATGTCCGTCGGTTCGCGCGATGACGAACATGTTCCCCGACGGTCCCTGCGCCTGCGCGGTGAAGATCTCGATCTTGGGCTCGGCATCGAGCGACACCTGGTGCTCGCTCCCGACCACGCCGACGATCGTGCGCCATATCGAAGTCGAGTCCGGCAGGCGATCGAAGGTGAGGCGCTGGCCAACCGGATTCCGACCGGGGAAGAAACGGCGTGCGAGCGCGTCGTTGATCACGACGGTGGGCGTGGATCCTTTCCGGTCGAGCGCGCTGAACACCCGGCCGTTTCGCACGGGCTCGCGCATGGTGCGGAAGTAGTCGGGTGACACCTCGCGGTGCGCAACTTCGGACCCCGCCTCGTCGGGCCTCCGGCCGGCGATGCTGAAGTCGCTGGTCCACTCGGTGCCGCTCAGCGGAAGGTGCGAGGCGATTGCGGCGTCGGTGACGCCGCTCAGTGACCGGACGCGCTCGATCACCGCATCGCCGAAGGCGATGGCTTTGGCCGCGCTGTCGTAGCGCGCGTCGGGCAGCTCGATGCCTATCGCAAGGACGCCGTGCGGGTCGAAGCCCGGCGGGACGCGCTCCAGGCGCCACAGGCTGCGAACGAGCAGCCCCGCGCCTGCGGTGAGCATCAGCGCGAGCGCGATTTCGGCCATGGCGAGCGCTTCTCCCCAGCGGCGCATGCGCCGTCCTTCGTGGCGGCCGCGGCCAGCCTCCTTGATCGCATCGCCGGGCGCTCGTCGCGCGCTCCAGAGTGCCGGCGCGATGCCGAAGAGCACTCCGCACGCCGTCGTCACGGCAAACGTGTACGACAGGACGGCCCAATTCAGGTGCACGCCTGTCGCCGGCAGCGTTCCCGCCGGCGCGAGGAATCCCAACGTGCGCGTTCCGATCCAAGCCAGTGCGCAACCGGCGAGGCCGCCCACGAGCGAGAGGACGATGCACTCGGTGAGCATCTGCCGCGCCAGCCGCCACGGCCCCGCTCCTAACGCAAGGCGGACGGCCACTTCGGGGGCGCGGCTGTTCGCGTGCACGAGCAACAGATTGCCGACGTTCGCGCAGGCGATGAGAAGCAACAGGGCCGATGCCGCGAGCAGGACCAGCAGCGGTGTGCGCGTGTCGCCGATCACATAGGTGTGGAGCGGCACCAGCCCCGCGCCCATCACACGGTTCGTGACCGGATACTGGTGCTGCAACCGCTTCACCACCACCTGAAGCTGCGCGTTCGCCTCATCGAGGCTCACCCCTGGTTTGACACGGGCTATGGCGCGCAGCCAGTGCGCCCTCCGGAACCAGACCTGCGTCCGAGCGGCCGCATCCCAACCTTCCGAGATCCACAGATCCGGCGACGCGGGGAAGGTGAACGCGGGCGACATGACGCCGATCACCTGCCGGGGGCGACCATCGAGCTGGATCGTGCGGCCGACGATCGCCGAATCGGCGCCGAATCGGGTGCGCCATGCGTGGTCGCTCAGGACGACCTGCGTGCGCGCGGTATCCCACGTCTCGGCGTCGGTGAATCCCCTGCCTAACTCCGCGCGGCCACCCAACACGGAGAAGAAGTTGCCGCTCACGCTCGCGCTCGCGAGCAGCTGCGGGTCGCCGATGCCCGTGAGCGTGAGGTGCGAGGCGCCGCCGCTGTATGCGGCGATGTCCTGGAACGCGCGCACCTGGTCTTTCCAGTCGAGATAGTTCGCGGGCGCGGCCGTCTCCATGTGCCAGTTCTTCTCCGGATTGTTTTCGCCGAGCATCACGAGGCGGTCCGGCGCCGGGAAGGGCAGCGGCCGGAGTATGACGGCGTCGACCGCCGAGAAGATCGCCGTGTTGGCGCCGATGCCTAACGCAAGGGTGATGACTGCGGCGCCGGCGAGCGCGGGGTGCCGCGCCAGCGTACGGAGGGCGAAGCGCACGTCGCCGCGCACATCGGACAGCCACGGCAGGCCGCGGACGTCGCGATGCGCCTCGCGCACTTGCTGGATACCGCCGAACGAGACGAGGGCGCGCCGCCACGCGTCCGAGTCGGTCATGCCCCTGCCCAGGTTCTTCTCGTGCTCATGCTCGATGTGGAAGCGGATTTCCTCATCGAGGTCGCGGTCGGCGGCGGCGCGGCGGAAGAGCGCGCGCAGGCGCAGCGCGATTCGGTCGAAGGGCATCATGGCGCTCGTGGCGCGCAGCGGCGCCGATTGGTCAGACGGTTCCGAGAATGAGCTCAACGGTCGACACGTAGCGGCGCCAGCTCGCCGTCTCGTCGCCTAACGCGCGGCGCCCCGTGGCCGTGAGCCGGTAGTACTTGGCCCGGCGGTTGTTCGTCGTCGTACGCCAGTCGCTCCCGATCCAGCCGCGCTGTTCGAGGCGCTGCAGCGAGGGGTAGAGCGACCCCTGGTTCACATCGAGGACGCCCTTGGAGACCTGCTGGATGCGCTGGCTGATGCCCCACCCGTGCATCGGTTCGAGCGTCAGGGTCTTGAGGATGAGGAGGTCGAGCGTCCCGCGCAGGACGTCGGCCGATGGCGTGGCAGGCGGCATGGCACCGTTTCTGTCGAGTTCCGACAGAAGATGGCGTGGCTCCTGTCGGAACACAAGAGGAGCGGCGGCGCCTCCGTGGCGCCGCGCGCGGCGCCTTAGCGGCTGAGGGCGGGCTGCGCGGCCGGCACGCCGGCGCGCGATGCGGCGAGCAGGGCCGTGAACGCCTCGGGCACCTGCGGCTTGGCGAAGAGATACCCCTGCCCGAGCTCGCAGCCCAGCTCGCGCAGCGCGCGGAACTGCTTCGAGTCCTCGATCCCCTCGGCCACCGTACGCAGGGACAGCATGTCGCCCAACGCAATGATCGTGCGCGCGAGCGCCGCGTCGTTCCCGCCTAACGTAATGCCGTCGACGAACGCCTTGTCGATCTTGAGCACGTCGATCGGGAACCGCCGCAGGCTGCCGAGGGACGAATAGCCCGTGCCGAAATCATCGATCGCCAGGCGGACGCCCAGCGCCTTGAGCTCGAGCAGGCGCGCGAGGGTCGCGTCGACGTCGCGCATGATCACCGTCTCCGTGATCTCGAGCACCAGCCGGTTCGGCTCGAGGCCGGAGTCGGCGAGCGCGGACGCGACGTCGCGCACGAGATCCGCGTGCTGGAACTGACGGCCGGATAGGTTCACGGTCACCGTCGGCGGCTCGTCGAGCGG